>CAMFIX010000021.1 GCA_945952425.1 uncultured Pseudorhodobacter sp.
CGCTACGCCGGAGGCTCCGCGCGCGGCCTCCTACACCACCACGGGGGACACTATCTGGATACCTCACCCCTTCCGCCATCGCGGTGTGCCAAGGTGGTGAAGTTGTAGTCCCCGAGAATGGAGGAGGTATCCATGGAAGAAGTCGCCATCATAGGTATCGATTTGGCGAAGTCGGTTTTTCATTTGCATGGCGCATCCGCGTCGGGCAAGCCCGTTTTCCGCAAGAAGCTGTCGCGGACCCAACTCATCAAATTCATCGCTGAGCAGTCGCCTTGCCTTGTGGCCATGGAGGCTTGCGCTTCATCGCATTATTGGGGCCGCGAGATCGGCAAGTTGGGTCATCAAGTGCGATTGATTCCGCCGATCTATGTGAAACCCTTCGTGAAGCAGCAGAAGAACGATGCCAATGACGCCGAGGCCATCGCAGAGGCCGCGGCTCGCCCGACCATGCGCTTCGTGCCCGTGAAGTCAGAAACCCAACAGGCCCGCTCAATGGTCTTCAAGACACGTGACCTCTTCGTTCGGCAACGCAATGCCGTCATAAATGCCCTGCGTGGCCACCTCATGGAATATGGACTGATCGCGCCTCCTGGACGCACCTTCGTGAAGAGGCTGGCGGTACAGGTAGAGGCCCCCGAAAGCGATCTACCGAAGGAAGTCGTCGAGTTGTGCCGCCTGCATCTCGATCAACTTGACGACCTTGAACGCAAGATCATCGAGATCGAGCGTCGCTTGAAAGATGAAGCAAAGTCGGATCAGCAAACTGTCCGCTTGCAGACAGCACCGGGTGTGGGCCCCGTCAGTGCCATGGCGATCCAGGCTTTCGCTCCACCCATGGAAGGGTTCCGAAGTGGACGGGACTTTGCAGCCTGGCTCGGATTGGTTCCCGTCCAGAGATCGACGGGTGGCCGACAGATCCTGGGTCGCACATCCAAAATGGGGCAGCGCGACATCCGACGGCTGCTGATCATCGGCGCCATGACCCGGATCCGCTGGGCGGCGAAGAACGGACCGCCGAAAGGATGCTGGCTCGAGCAGATGCTCGCCCGAAAACCCCGCATGCTGGTTGCCATTGCCTTGGCAAACAAGACTGCCCGCGCGATCTGGGCGATGATGACCCGTCACGAGGATTATCGAGACCCCACCCAAGCCGCGTAGCGCGGCAAGGGTTGGCAGGTGTGAGAAGGACATTGAACAGTAAGGACAAACGATCGGCCAGATCGAGGTTGGCAAGCCAGACCTTCCCAGAGAGCTCTGAGCTCGGGTGCATTGATATGGACCCAACCTTCGCATCGCCATACCGGCCCGCGGCATGTGGACGTCGCACATCGAGGCCTGACACATGACCGTACCCGATCACATGTTCGACCCGTTCAAGAAAAAGCTTGCACCGACCGAGGTATCCACACATGGGAAGCTGACCTGGTGCTCTTCCGCCAGAAGTTCGGCGCCGCCAATGTCACGACTCTCATTGAACGGACGAGCCGCTTTCTCGTCGTCCTGAAGAACCCCGAGAAGCGGACGAAGCCGATCATGGCCCAAATCGCCAAGACCCTCGGCCCCCTGCCGCCAAAGACGCGTTGCTCCGTGACCTTCGACCGTGGATCCGAGTTCGTGGACTGGCCGCATCTCCAGGCCCGGACCGGCGCAAAGACCTGGTTCTGCGATCCCCAGTCGCCGTGGCAAAAGGGTGCGATCGAACATGCCAACAAACGCCTGCGCCGCTGGATCCCCCGCGATACCGATCCTGGAAGCCTCAGCCAAGAGGACCTCCGCCAGCTCTGCGCAGCCTTGAACGAGACCCCGCGCAAATGCCTCGGCTTCAGAACACCCGCCGAAGTCTTCCGTGCCCATGTCCTCGGCCGAGGGCACAGAAAGGCCAAACTATCCACCAAACCAAAGTCCCATCTGGGCTAGCGCGTCCAGTCCAACCGAACGCCCGCCGAGGTCTTCCGCGAAAGGGTCTTGGCCGAGGAAGGCACCCTGCCCTAATCTCTCTTCAGCTCAAATGCGCACCTCGGCGTGAATCCACAGGGGGCGCGTCCAATGTCGAATCCTGCCTGCCCGGGGTTTGAGCGGAGGCGAGCCCATCCCGCCCCTGCCCGGGCGCGGCCGAGATATTGCTATGGTCTTTTGCACGGCAAGATGGCAATGCGATGAAGCGTTCACAGGGATTATCAAAGTCCCCTTTTTGTCTTGACGAGCTATCGGGAATATCTGCCCATGTCGACCGACCTCCAATTTACCGGGGAACGATACGTTCCGGGGATCACCGGCAATATCTTTCTGGAGCATCTGCACCGATACGTCCTTGCGGCCCGGTTCGTCGCGGGCAAGGATGTGCTGGACATTGCCTCGGGCGAAGGCTTCGGGTCGCACCTCCTGTCCGAGGCGGCCGCCAGCGTCATCGGGGTCGACATCTCGCCGGAGGCCGTCGACCATGCCCAGCAGAAATACGGCAGCCCCCGCCTGCGCTTCCAGGTCGGATCAGCCACCGCCATTCCCTTGCCCGATGCCTCGGTCGACTTGGTCGTCTCTTTTGAGACGATCGAACACATCACCGGCCACGAAGAGATGCTGGCCGAGGTAAAGCGCGTGCTGCGGCCGGGCGGAGCCCTGGTCATGTCGACGCCCGACAAGGCCGCCTATTCCGATGCGACAGGCTATGTGAACCCGTTCCATGTCCGCGAATTGTATCGCGACCAGTTTCACGCGCTCTTGTCCAGCCAGTTTGCCCATGTCCGCATGCATGGGCAGAGGGTGAGCTTCGGCTCGCTGATCGTGGCCGAGGATGCGCCGGGCGCCTTCACCGAGACCGACTCGCTGACAATGAAGGCCTCGCCGGGCCTTGTGGCCCCGCTTTACCTGATCGGCGTCGCCTCCGACGATCCCGCGGCGGCCATGGCGATGCAGGGGCTGCTGTCGCAGGACATCCAGTCCTCCGAGCCGGTTCTGGTCCGCGTCGATTTCGAGCTGAAACAGGTGCAGGAGCGCTTTGACGCCGAGTTGCGCCGGCGTGCGCCCCCCCCTGCCGTGCGCGATGCCGAGAAGGCCGCCCGCGATGCGGCGCTGCTGGCCGATATCAAGTGGATGTCCGCCGAGATCGCCCGCCTGCAGCGCAGCAACTGGATGTCGCGGGCCTCGCTGGCCAAGCTCTTGCGGCGCATGGTCAAGGTGCGCCTGCTTTATGCCCTGTCGCGCCTGGGCTTCCTGTCCGAACGGCGCCGGGCGAAATTCCTGCGCTCGGCCGAAAAGCGCGATCCGATGCTCTTGTCCTCGCGGCTGGACCAGTTCTGCCAGGACTATTTCTGGCGCATCGAGCACAGCGGCTTCCTGGCCGCCGAAGAGCGCGCCGAGATCATGCGCCATGGCATCCGCGTGACGGCCGTCGTGCCGAACTACAACCATGCCCGCTACCTGGCCGAGCGTCTGGACAGCATCCTGGCGCAGACCTATCCGCTGATCGACATCATCGTGCTGGACGATTGCTCGACCGACGACAGCCGCCATGTCATCGAGGACTATGTCGCCCGCTATCCGCTGCGCATCAAGGCGGTCTTCAACGAGGCCAATTCCGGCAGCGTCTTCCGGCAATGGCAGAAGGGGCACGAACTGGCCACCGGGGATCTGGTCTGGTTCTGCGAAAGCGACGACTTCTGCGCGCCCAATTTCGTCGAACGACTGATCGGCTATTTCCGCGATCCCAGCGTCATGCTGGCTTTCGGCAAGATCGAATTCGCCGATCAGGCGGGCAATGTCATGCCCGGCATGTCGAATTACCTCGAAACCGCCGAGAAGGGCATCTGGTCCGAACCCTGCCTGCGCCCGGCCGCCGCCTGGTTCGCAGGCGGCTTCGGGGTCAAGAATCTCATCGCCAATGTCGGCGGCAGCCTGTGGCGCCGCGCGCCCCTGGCCGAGGCCACCTGGGAAGAGGCGCGCAGCTACCGCGTCATGGGGGATTGGTATCTTTACTCCGTCGTGGCCAATGGCGGGCAGATCGCCTTCGACCCCAGCGCCATGGCCTATTTCCGCATCCATGGCCAGAACACCTCTGGCGCGGGGGCGCAGGCCACGCCGGACTATTACCGCGAATATGCCCGTATCATGACGGCGCTCAAGCGGCGCTGGCCGATCCCGGACCAGACCGTCGCGCGCTTCGTCGAGAGCTGCCAGCGGATCTACCGCGGCGCCGGCGTCAAGAGCCCGGCCTTCGAGACGCTCGTCCCGCTCGAGACGCTGAAGGCCGTCAGGACCGAGACGCCGCATGTGCTGCTGGGGATGCTGGGCTTTTCCTACGGCGGCGGCGAGATCTTTCCGATCCACCTGGCCAATGCCCTGCACCGGCGCGGGATCATGGTCTCGATGTTGACGATGATGGACACCGAGGATCATCCGGACGTGCGCGCCATGCTGAACCCGGCCATCCCGGTCTATACGGCCAATGGCGCGCGCGACGTCGGCGTGAAGAAGCTTATCGCCTCGGCGGGGATCACCCTGGTCCATTCCCATATCGCCAGCATCGAGATGCTGCTTCTGGACGAAGGCAACATCGACCTGCCCTATCTGTCCACGCTGCACGGCTCTTACGAGGCGATGACGGTGCCCAAGCGCAGCGTCTCGGCCTGGGCCGACCGGATCGACCGTTTCGGCTATACGACCGACCGCAACCTCGAGCCCTTCGTCGGCATGGGCCTGCCCGAGGCGAAGTTCTGCAAGCTGCGCAATGCCATGCCGATCGATCCCCGCCCCTATGGCCGGACGCGGGCCGAGATGGGCATTGCCGATGAGGCCGTGGTCTTCACCCTCGTGGCGCGGGGCGTGGCGGGCAAGGGCTGGCCCGAGACGATCAAGGCCTTCCAGCAGTTGCGCGCCCGCAGGCCCGAGACCCGCATGGCGCTTCTGGCGGTGGGCGACGGCCCGCTGACCATCGCCGCGCGCGAGATCGCGGGCACCGATCCCGACATCCACTTCCTCGGCTTTGACAATGCGATCCATGGCATCTACCGGCTCAGCGACGTGGCCCTCGTGCCGACCCGCTTCCCGGGCGAATCCTATCCGCTGTGTCTGATCCAGGCGATGCAGGTCGGCGTCCCGGCGATTGCCACCGACACCGGGGAAATCGCCAACATGATGCATAGCGACGGCCGCAAGGCGGGATTGCTCCTGCCCTATCTCGAGGATGACGCGGCCTTCGTCGGCGTCCTGGTCGAGACGATGGAGCAGATGCTCGACCCGGCGCTGCGGGCGGGGCTGGCTGCCGAGGCCGCGATCCTGGGCGAGGACTACGCCATGGACCGGCTTGCCGAGGATTACGTCGCCATCTATCGCGACGTGCTGAAGCAGCGCGGCCAAGGCGGCTGACAAGGGAGCCGGCAGAGGCCGGGTGGCGGAATGAAGATATTGGTCATCGGCGGGGGCGGCTTTGTCGGCTTCAACCTCGTGGCAGAGATGGTTGCGCGGGGCCACGAGGTCACGGTGCTCGGCCGCCGCGCGGCGCCGGTCCGGCCTTTGCCGCCGGTGGTGACCTATGTGCAAGGCGACCTGACAGACCGGGGGGGCCTGCTCGCCCAACTCGCGGGGGTGGATGCCGTGGCACATCTCGCCTCCTCGACCGTGCCCTCGACGGGCGACAAGGACCCGATCGCCGATGTCCAGGTCAACCTTGTCGGCACGCTGACGCTGCTGGAGGCCATGAGCGAGGTCGGCTGCAAGCGGCTTCTCTTCGTCTCTTCGGGGGGGACGGTCTACGGCGTGCCGCAAAGCATCCCGATCGAAGAGACAGAACGCCTGAACCCGATCTGTTCCTACGGCATCGTCAAGGTCGCGATCGAATCCTATCTCGACCTCTATGCCCGCGCCGCCGGGCTGAGCCATGTGACGATCCGCGCCTCCAATCCCTATGGCCCCCACCAAGGCAATACCGGCGTGCAAGGCGTGATCGGCACCTTTCTGCAGCGGGCGCAGGAGGGCCGGCCGATCGAGATCTGGGGCGATGGCTCGACGATCCGCGATTACATCTATGTCTCCGATCTGTGCCATCTCTGCGTGGAGGCGATCGAAAGCCCGCGCACCGGCACCTATAACGGCGCCAGCGGTCATGGCACCTCGCTGATGCATATCGTCGACATCGTCCGCGAGGTCACCGGTCGGCAACTGGATGTCCTCCATCGCCCGGGCCGCGGCTTCGATGTGCCGACCTCGATCCTCGGGATCGAGAAGGCCCGGCACGATTTCCACTGGAAACCGAGGGTCGGCCTGCGCGAGGGGGTCTCGCTTACCTGGCGCTGGCTTCGGGCGGGGATGGTCGATTGATCTTGCGGCCGGCGGTCTCGTCCTGGCCGAGCGCGTTGCGGGTGCCGGCCAGGAAGGCCAGTGCCTTGATGCGCCCGTGCCGCGTCAGAATCTCGGGCGAGAAGAATTTGTAGAGCGCATGGAGCAGGGCGCCCCAGGCTGCCCTGCGGCCATTGTGTTTGCGCAAGACATAGATTCGGCTGAAGCCCAGATGCCAAGCCCGCAGTCGCGTCAGGGCTTCGGTGCGTGCTGTCGAGGTTCCATGATGATGCGTCACGGTAATGTCAGAGGCATAGACCAGACGTCCATGCTTGGCGAGGCGCAGGCAAAGGTCGTCATCTTCGTGGAACAGGAAGATCCGCTCGTCAAAACCGCCAATCTTCTCAAAGGTATCGTAGCGCACCATCATGGCCCCGCCCGAGATGAAGCCGGTTGGGATAAGCGCCCCGCCGGCACCGGCAACCCGCAGCGGAGCGCCATGCTCGGCACCTTGCCCCACCGCGCGCCGTTTGCCGCGCACCTTTCCCGTAGAGCTGCGTTGCAACGGTCCCAGGGCCACGATGGCGGGATCGCTCTGTGCGGCTGCGATCATCTGCCTGATCGCGGAAGGCGTGATGCTTACGTCGGGATTCAGGAAGAGCACATAGGGCGGGAGATGCCCAGCCCGTGCTCCCACATTGCAGCCATGCCCGTAGCCGAGGTTTTCCGGGTTCTGTACGAACATGCCGCCGAATTCGCCCGCGATGCCCGCGATCTCGTCGCCATCACTTTGCGAATTGTTGACCACGACGATATTGGAACCTTCCGGCAGGCTTTCGCTGCATAGGCTGGCAAGGCAGTTCCGCAGGATCGGTCCAGAATTGAAACACACGATGACGATTTTCAACACGCGAATGACCTTTCGGCATGGCAGCAACCTTGAGATGCCTGCCTTCTAAGCAGGTTTACCACGAGACCAGAGAGCCCAGCAACCGGGGGCCTCTCTGCCGCACCTTGCTGACTGCAGCCATTGGCGAGTCATTGCCATATCTCGGCTACATCTAGTTAAAACGGCCTCAGCAAGTCACGGCTACCCGTTGGCAGAGGAGCCCCCCTGATGCAGGTCACGTTCGGGGATTTTTCGTCCCAAAGGATGTGATTAGACGGTTGCAATCGGGTCGCGCATTTACATGCAGGAGCCGACTTGGGCAGAGCCATCTTGATCTCGCAGGGCTGGAAACCCGCGCGAGACCCGCGAGGGGATTTTCTCGGGATGCGTGGGGTTGCGGCTCAATACCCCCGCTCAGGCGCCGCTTTGGCTCACCTCCGCGAAAATTCCGCAGCACGTTCAACGCCCTGCAAGGTTCCCCGATTAGCCCGTTACTCGCCCTTCGGCCGAAAGATCCCACACACCTGACGCAGCAAGCTGTATGGCGGCTAAGCTATTGAAGAGGAAAATTTTTTGCTTTTTTTCGGGGATCGCGACTGGAATATAGAATAACACAACATTTTCAATGCGTTGTAAATTTCTGGCCAAGCTGGCCCAAGAATCTGACCAGCTTGGCCCAGCAAATCGCCCCAGGCTGCGTGGGTTTCAACGCTCGCGTTCCGCGTCTTTGGCCTGTCCCTTGGCCTTCTCGGCCTTGGTCTTGGCCGCCACGTCCAACCGCTCGATGGCGGCGTTCTCGCGGGCGTGTTCGAAGTCGGGATAGCGCTGCTCGGCCTCGGGGACGAGGGGGGCTCTTTTCGTCTGTCTCCTGCCGGTCGGTGGCATCCAGGGCTGAAAGTGGTGGCGCCCGGGCTGCCCAAGGGAATCTCTCCGGCCAAATGCACATGTCCTTTCTCAACAACATCCTGACCGCGGCGCAACAGGCCGACCCTGCCCTGCGCATCGACCTGCATGCCGGGTCCGGGCTGATCTGGGTCGAGCCGCTGGTGCGCTCGCTGGCCGACGAGGACCGCTTGCGGGGCTTCTCTGCCCTGCCCTGCGCGCCCAGGGCGTCACCTGTTTCGCCACGGCCGAGCTTCAGGATCCCCGCGATGCGACGGCCTTCCTGGGCGATGGCCATTTCCGCCCCGCGGTGGATGCGACACTCGGCGCCGCCTTCGCGGGGCTCTTGCGCTGAGGCGGCGCAACCCGCTCTGCCCTTTCCGCGCCCCGCCCTTTCCGCTCCCCGCGGCCGGATTTCTTTCCGAATTCCGGGGCTTGGCGAATTCCCGTATGAAAGGTTGAAATTATCGCGGCGGGTCGGGGAATTGGAGGGATATTCTCTTTTTCGGAAATAGGACAACCCTTAATTGCCGCGCGGCGGGGCGGCTGCGGAGAGAGCGGCGCCGGGCGCCCCTGGGCTTGCGGCCTTGTTTTCCTGGGGCCACGGGGGCCGCCGCCTGCCCGTTTCCCTTTCGGAAACAATTCCACGGCCTGCCATGAATTATGCCCCGATTCGCAAGGGCTTGGCCAAAACATCGTCCCGATCCGCGCAAGAGGGTTGCGCTGCGGCTTTACTTGGGCGGAAATGCGGCATAAATTAACCCTCTGTTAAGAGTGGTGGATGGGCCGTGCCCGAAGAATCGGGTGTGTCTCGCTTCATGAGGGGATTGAGATGAACTTTACTGCCTTCGGCGCTGCACTTGCCGGCGTGACGCTTTTCGCGGCCAGCCAGGCGCAGGCCGTGACCGTGACTTTCGACGATTTCACCACCGCCCAGGTCGCAGGCGATGCGGCGACCGTCGGTGTGCCGGTGACCTCCGTGGTCGGCTTCGGCGCGGGCACCCGGACCTTCACCGTCAAGAACACGCTGAACGGCGGGCCGATCCAGCCGCAGACCTCGCTGTCCTCCAGCGGCGGCACGCTTTCGTTCTCGAATGCCGATGGCGCGACGGGCTGGGCCGAGATCACCTATACCAATGTCGGCGACATCGACCTCGGGCCGGGCGGCTATTTCAACTTCATCGTCGGCTTCTTCGACAATTACGCGAATTTCACCGCGACGGTCACCGATACGGCGAACAATGTCAGCACCTATGCCGAGGCGCTGACGCCCACCTTCAACCCGCAGCTGCTGTTCTCGGCCTTCACCGGCTCGGCCGATTTCAACTCGGTCGCCTCGGTGACCTTCCGCATCGACACGACCGGGGGGATCACCGGCGTCGACGGTTCGCTGAAGGGGATCGAGATCGGCGCGGTGCCGGTGCCTGCGGCGGGGCTGATGCTGCTGAGCGGGATCGGTGGGATCGCAGCGCTGCGGCGGCGCAAGAAACTCTCCTGAAGGCCGCGGGCCATTGGGACGGAAAGGCCGGGCATTGCCCGGCCTTTTGCGTTCAACCCGGGTTGCGCAGGCCAAGCGCCCGGGCCGCGGCCCGCGCGGCGGCGCGCTGGCCGACATGGGCGGCGAAAAGCGCAAGCTCTGCCGCCCTTAGCCTTTCGCCCTGCCATTGCGCCGGGGCAGGGTCGAAGCCATGGCGCGCGGCCAGCTCCGCCAGGTGATCGGCATCCTCCAGCGAAAGCCGGGCGCCGATGGAGTAATCCTTCGTCTCGCGCGCCAGGGCCAGAAGCATCGTCTCGCCCAGGCACCCCCAGCACAGGTCGCGGGGCAGGGTCTGGAAGGGCCCGAGGTCGATGGGGAAGGGCGGCGCGATCAGCCCGCCGTCGAAGACCAGCACCCGGCCCCGGGCGCCCGTGCCCGGCATCACGTTGCGCGGCCGGGCGACATCGCAGACCAGGGTGCCGGGCTTCAGCCGGTCGGGGTCGATCAGCGCGACCTCCGAACTGGTGGCGACCAGGACGATATCGGCCGCCTCGAGCGCGGTCTCCAGCGCCACGTTCCAGGCCAGGCGCGGCACCTCGCCATGGGCGAGCCAGAGATTGCGCAGCCGCTCGGCCAGGCCCTTGGCGGCCAGGTCGCCGCCCATCCGCGGCAGGGCCGCCGCCAAGGCCTCGGCGAAGCGCCCCGCGCCCGCGGCCAAAGGCCGTGTCATCAGGCCCGCGATCTCGTCCGCCACCCCCGCCAGCAGCCGGGGCGAGAAGGGGTTGGCGGCATTGCCCACCAGGCTCAGCCGCCCGGCCTTGCGCGCCAGCATCAGCCCGGCCAGCCGCCCGATGGCGCCCGAGGCGCCGATCACCGCGACATGGGCCGCGCCCAGGTCGATGCCGGACCGCGCGGCCAGGTCTTCGATGCCCTTGACCGCGGAAATCGTGGTCAGCGTGTTGCCGCTGGTGATCGCGGCGCCGCGGTCGGTCACCATCTCGCCGCCCCGCGTCACGATCGAGGTGAAGGCGCCGAGCCCGACCCGCGCGGCCCCCGCCCCATGGGCCAGGTCCACCCCCTCGCGCACCATGGCCGTGGCCAGCTTGCGGTCGGCCCCCTTCATGTCGCGCGCCAGAAGCGGCACCGAGACGATCCAGCCCTCTGCCGTGGCCCCGGCCTTGGAGGTCACCTTGGGGATCGCCCGCGCCAGGCCCGGCCCGCACTGCTTGACCCAGTCGCACCAGTTGGAAAGTTCGGCCGCATCGAACTGCCGGAAGGAGGGGTCGGAGCGGAAGATGTCCTCTTCCTCGGTGTAATGGATCAGGAAGGCGAATGTGCCGGGCGTGCCGGGGGCGGCGCGCAAGGGGGCGGCGGCGGGGGCGGGCTCCGGCGCTGGCACCGGCGCCGCCACCAGGTGGCGCACCAGCCGGTAGGGGTTGCCCGCCGCCATCACGCTGCACAGGTCGGCCAGCGCCGCCAGCGCCCGGTCGATCTCGGCCCGGCCCGCGATCAAGGGCGGCTGCAGGCGGATGACATGGGTGTCGTTGAACAAGGGCGCGGTCAGCACGCCATGGCGGTTCAGAAGATACGAGCTGGCCAGGGGGATGATCCCGCCGTTGAGGCTCGCGAAGGCCATCAGGGCCGAGCGATCCTGGGCGTCGTGGCGCTGGAACTCCAGCCCGACCATGTAGCCGCGGCCGCGCACCTCGCGCAGCACGGAGGGATAGCGCGCCTGCAAAGCGAGCAGCCCCTGGCGCAGGTAAGCCCCGTTCTCGGCCACCTGTTTCACCAGCGCCTGGTCATCGGCCATCAGGGTCTCGATGGTCGCCAAGGCCGCGCGGCAGGCCAGGGCATTGCCGGCGAAGGTCGAGGAATGGAGCCGCCCGAAGCGGTCGTCCCAGGCGGAAGGCCGCACGATACAGGCGCCGATGGGCACCAGCCCGCCGCCGAGCGCCTTGGAGAGAAGCAGCATGTCGGGCACTTCCCGCCCGCCCGAACAGGCGAAAAGCTTGCCGGTGCGCCCGAGGCCCGTCTGCACCTCGTCCAGGATCGAGAGCACGCCATATTCGCGGCAGAGCGCAATGGCCGCATCGACATAGCCCTCGGGCGGGCAGATGACGCCGCCCTCGCCCTGGATCGGCTCGAAGATGAAGGCCGCGATCCGCTCGCCCCGCGCCGCCAGCACGGCACGGAGTGCGGCCAGATCGCCATAGGGCACATGGTCGAAGCCCGCGACCGGGGCGCCGAAGCCGTCTTGATAGATCGCCTTGCCGGTGGCCGAGAGCGCGCCCAAAGTCTTGCCGTGAAAGCCGTTCTTGGTCGACAGGATCTCGGGGCAGCCCCGCCGCATGCGGGCGAGTTTCAGCGCGGCCTCCACCGTCTCGGCCCCGCTGTTGGTGAAGGTGACATGGGTCAGATCGCCCGGCGTGATCTCGGCGAGCTTGTCGGCCAGGCGTTCGGCATCGAGCGCGCGCAGGGGCTGCAGCATGGCGGGGGCCTGGTCGGCCTCGGCGCGCCGCAGCGCCTCCCAGATCGGGGCCGGATTGTGACCGAAGGGCAGCGCGCCATATTGCGACAGGAAATCCAGGTACTCCCGCCCCGTCGCATCCTGCAGGTAACAGCCCTGACCGCGGGTCATCGCGACATCCAGCGCGAACATCTCCAGAAGCGCGCGGCGGGCGGGGTTCAGGGCGGGACGGGGGGCCGGATCGGGGCGGGTGCCGGGATGGGTCTCGGGGCGGGTGTCGCGACGGTGCATGGTCATCGGTCGTCTCCTTCGGGACTGTCCGCAGGGCTTGGCGGGCAGGTCCGTGTCATGGGGGCGCGGCAGGCATGGCCTTGCCCGATCCGCGCCCGGGTGAGGCCCCGCCGGCAGGCCGGGGCTTGGCTGTCCCATCAGAGCGCGAAACCATGGCACGAATAGGCCCGATCTCCGCCCGGTCGTGGCCGAATTGCGGCCCAAATCGGGGCATGGCGTTCAAACAGTCGGGGAATTTCGAGCGGATTGTTTAGCGAAACCTGGTAAGCGAAAGGTTAACGCCTCCCGAGCCCCCCTCTGCCCGCCCCTGTGCACACCCCCGCGCCCCGCCGCAATGCGAAGCCCCGTTCGGCGGCACAAGACCGCCGAGCCTTGCCCGCCGAGCCTTGCCGCCGCCCCCTCCTTGACCTCGCCCGGCCGCCCGCCCATTCTGCGGCCAAAGGCCCCTGGCCCCATCTTGCCATGCCCCCGTTTCGAAGGAAAATCTCGATGATCACCCCGGTTCTTCTCTGCGGCGGTTCGGGCACGCGGCTTTGGCCCCTGTCGCGCAAGAGCTATCCCAAGCAGTTCGTTCCCCTGGCCGGGCCCGAGAGCCTTTTCATCCAGTCGGCGCGGCGGCTCTCGGGGCCCGACTTCGCGCCCCCCCTGACGCTGACCGGGGCCGATTTCCGCTTCGTCGTGACCGAACAGCTGATGGAGGCGGGCATCGACCCCGGGCCGATCCTGATCGAGCCCTCGGCGCGCAACACCGCCCCCGCGGTCCTGGCCGCGGCGCTTTGGGCCGAGGCGCAAGACCCCGACACGCTGCTGCTCATCGCGCCGTCGGACCATGCCATCCCCGATGCGGGCGCCTTCCGCGCCGCGGTGGCGCGCGGCGTGCCTGCCGCGCAGGCGGGCCAGATCGTCACCTTCGGCATCGCCCCCACGAGGGCCGAAACCGGCTATGGCTGGCTGGAGCTGGCAAGCGCCCCGGGCGCGGCCCCGGTGCCGCTGACCCGCTTCGTCGAAAAGCCCGATGCGGCGCGGGCGGCGGCGATGCTGGCCGCGGGCCATTACCTGTGGAACGCCGGGATCTTCCTCTTCACCGCCGCCACGATGGTTGCGGCCTTCCGGGACCATGCGCCCGAGCTGATCCCCCCGGTGCAGACCGCCCTCGCCCGGGCCAAGACCGACCTTGGCTTCCTGCGGCTGGAGCCCGAGGCCTGGGCCCAGGCGCCCGAGATCTCGGTCGATTATGCGGTGATGGAAAAGGCGAAAAACCTCTCTGTCGTGGCCTTTTCCGAAGGGTGGAGCGATCTTGGCGGCTGGGATGCCGTGGCGCGCGAGATGGGGGAGGATGCGCGGGGGCTGGCGGTTTCGGGCGCGGTCACGGCGATCGACTGCGCGGATACGCTGCTGCGGTCCGACAGCGAGGGGCTGGAGCTGGTGGGGATCGGGCTGCAGGGCATCATTGCGGTGGCCATGAACGATGCGGTGCTGATCGCCGACAAGGGCCGGGCGCAAGAGGTGAAACAGGCGGTGGCGGCCTTGAAGGCCAAGGGCGCGCGGCAGGCCGAGGCCTTCGCCCGCGACCACCGCCCCTGGGGCCATTACGAGACCCTGGTTCTGGACGCGCGCTTCCAGGTGAAACGCATCGTGGTGAAGCCGGGCGCGAGCCTCTCGCTGCAAAGCCACCATCACCGCTCGGAACACTGGATCGTCGTGTCCGGCACCGCCAAGGTGACGGTGGACGACCAGGTGCATCTGATGACCGAAAACCAGTCGGTCTATATCCCGCTGGGCGCCCGGCACCGGATGGAGAACCCCGGCAAGATCCCCATGGTGCTGATCGAGGTGCAGACCGGGGCTTACCTCGGCGAGGACGACATCATCCGCTATGAAGACGTCTATGCCCGCGGTCAGGGAGCCAAAGGCTGATGGCTCCGAAATTCGGCACGAGCGGGCTGCGCGGCCTTGTCACCGAGCTGACGCCGGAGCTGGTCGCCGACCATGTCCGCGCGTTTTTGGCCGTTACAGAGACGGATGGCGGGCCCTTGTACCTGGGCCGCGACCTGCGGGAGAGCTCTCCGGCGCTGGCGGGGGTGGTGGCCGATGCCGCGCGGGGCGAGGGGGTCGCGGTCGTGGACTGCGGCGCCTTGCCCACGCCGGCCCTGGCTTTGGCTGCCACTTCGGCGGGCGCGCGCGCCCTGATGGTCACCGGCAGCCATATCCCGGCCGACCGCAACGGGCTGAAATTCTATGACCGCGCGGGCGAGATCACCAAGGCGCATGAGGCGGCGATCCTGGGTGCGCTTGGCCGGGCGCCTGCGGGCAAAACCGCGGGAATAGAGACGCATTCCACCGCAGGCGCGCGTTATGCGGCGCGTTATCTGCAGGCCTTCCCCGGGGCGCTGAAGGGCGCGCGGCTGGGGCTTTGGGCGCATTCTTCGGTGGCGCGCGACCTGCTCGCGGGGCTCTTGCGCGACCTGGGCGCCACGGTCACGGAACTGGGGCGCTCGGACACGTTCATCCCCGTCGACACCGAAGCCGTCGACGAGCCCACCCGCGCGCGCTTGCGCGCCTGGGCATCCAGTGGCGCTTATGACGCGATCCTCTCCACCGACGGCGATGCCGACC
>CAMFIX010000022.1 GCA_945952425.1 uncultured Pseudorhodobacter sp.
GTTTTCCACCTGCGCGGTCTCTTGCACGCCCAGGGCCGCCGTCGGCTCGTCCATGATGACGAGCTTCGAGGCAAAGGCCGCCGTCCGGGCAATCGACACGCATTGCCGCTGGCCCCCGCTCATGTTGCGGATCGGGTTGTCGACATTGGGGATCTTCACCGCCGTGGTCTTCAGGGCCTCCAGCGTCCGGTCGCGCATCGCCTTGCGGTCGAGCCAGGAAAACGGCCCGAACCTGAACTTGAACAGCTCGCGCCCCAGGAACAGGTTCGAGGGCACGTCCAGGTCATCGGCCAGGGCCAGGGTCTGGAACACGGTCTCGATCCCGGCCTCGCGCGCCTCCAGCGGGCCGGTGTGGTTCACCTCTTGCCCGTCGAAGAAGATCTGACCGGCGGATTTCTGCTCCACCGCCGTGACCTGCCGCACGAAGGTCGATTTGCCCGCGCCGTTGTCGCCCACGACGGCCACATGTTCGCCCTTGCGCAGGATGAAATTGGCATCCTCCAGCGCATGCACACCGCCATAGCGCTTGGTCAGGCCGCGGGTTTCCAGGATAATGTCGCTCATCTCAGCTCCTCATCCGCTTGCGTTGCCGGGCCTGGTCCAGGATGACCGCGCCGACGATGATCGCGCCCTTGACCATTTCCTGGTAATAGGCGCCGAGGTTGATCGAGGTGAAGCCCGAGATGATGACCGAGAAGATCATCGCGCCGAGCACGGTGCCTAGGATCGAGCCCCGCCCGCCCGACAGGCTGACCCCGCCGATGACCGCCATGGCGATGGCGTCAAGCTCGTATTGCATCCCCATGCCCGCCTGCGCCGTCAGGTTCTTCGAGGTCAGCAGCAGCGCCGCCACCGCCGAAAGCACACCGGCGATCGTATAGACCAACAGCTTGTGGCGGTCGACGTTGATGCCCGACATCCGCGCCGCCTGCTCGTTGGAGCCTATGGCATAGCTGCGCTTGCCATAAAGCGTATAGGTCATCACCACATGGAACAGGGCCGCCAGCAGGATGAAGATCAGGGCCGGGTTCTGGCCCTCCCAGTGGAAAATCCCGAAGGTCAGCTTGCCCAGGAAGTCGCCGTTGGCCAGCTTGCCATAGGTCTCGGTCGGGAAAGAAATCGGGTCGCCGTTCGTATACCAGCGCGAGGCGCCGCGGGCGGAGACCATCATCCCCAAGGTCGCGATGAAGGGCGGGATGCGGGTATAGGCCACCAAAAGCCCGTTTGCCGCCCCGCAGGCCAGCCCCACGATCACCGAGACGACGATGGGCACGATGACGGGCAGGTCATACATGTAGCCCATGGTCTCGGGGTTCCAATAGCCCTTGGGATTGGGGTTGCCGTTGACCAGCGCCGTCTGTGCAAAGCTCATCACGATCATCGCGGTCAGGCCGACGACCGAGCCCGAGGACAGGTCGATCCCGCCGATCACGATGACCTGGGTGACGCCAAGCGCGATGATCCCGGTGACCGCCACCTGCAGCAGGATGATGTCGATGCGCTGCTGGTTGAAGAGCGCCGGCACGTTGGCGCGCATGTTGAAGAGGAAAGACCCGCCGTTCAGCCGGTTCAGAATTTCGAAGATCACCACCATCGCGATCAGCGCGATCAGCACGTTCCATTCGGGTGCCCGCGCCTTTCGCGCCGGGTCGTATTTCAGGCCGCCTAGGCCATGGGCTTCCTTCGCCATGGGCTCCCTCCCCAATTTGCGCCTTCAGGATGTGCCCGTTCGGATGGTCGGGCAAGAAAAAGGGGGCGGCTTTCCCCGCCCCCTTGCGAACGGCCCCTGGGGCTCAGTTCTTCTTCGTGTAGTTGGCGACGTTTTCGGGGGTGACGAGCTCGAAGGGGATATAGACCTTCTTGTCGACCTTCTCGCCCTTCGACAGCTTGACCGCCGCATCCAGCGCACCGCCGCCCTGGGCCGCGGCATTCTGGAACACGGTCACATCCAGGTCGCCCGCCTGCATCGCGGCCAAGGCATCCTGGGTCGCATCGACGCCGCCGACCTGGACGGTCTTCATGTCGATGCCCGCGGCCTTCATCGCCTGGATGGCGCCGATGGCCATTTCGTCGTTGTTGGCGATCACCCCGTCGAAGGGCTTGCCTGCCGACAGCCAGTTGGTCATCAGCGTCTGGGCCTGGTCGCGCGACCAGTTCGCGGTCTGCTCGTCGATGATATTGACCTTCACGCCGCAATCCGGGCCGCCGATCACGTCATGGATGTCCTTGGTGCGCTGCACGGCGGCCTGGTTCGACAGCTCGCCCTGCATGACATAGACGTTCACTTCCGCCTTGCCCTCGGCCTTCCAGTTCGCGCAAAGCTGCTTGGTCTCCAGCGTGCCCGACTCTTCCTCGTTCGAGGCGACGAAGGCCTGGGTGTCGGGCAGGGTGTCGACGTTGATCGGCTGGCGGTTCACATAGACCAGCGGGATATTCGCCTTGGCGGCGGCATCCGACATGGCTTGCGTGGCCGAGGTGTCGACCGGGTTCACGATGATCGCGCTGACGCCCGAGGCGATGAAGTTGTTGATCTGGTCCAGCTGCTTGGCCACGTCGTTCTTGGCGTCTTCGATCTGGACCTTCAGCCCGCCGGCATCGGCCTGCTTCTGGATGCCATTGCGCAGCACGGTCAGGAAATTGTCGTCGAACAGCGCCATCGACACGCCGATCCCGTCGGCCATGGCCGCGGTCGACATCAGCGCCGCGACACCGGCAATGAAAAGCGTCTTCTTCATGTCTCTCTCCCTTTGCGGATGCCGGCTCATCCTGAACTTTGCCGGCAGGGCCCCCTCGCTCCACGGGGCCCCGGTTTTCCTGCCGGGGCTGGCCCCCGGCGTGCACGCATCGGCAGGAGAGGCGGGGATGCGGCCAGGGGCCTGCCCGGGCCAGGGGCAAGGGCAATTCGTGCCGCGGCAAGGCGGGGGCACGCTGGTCCTGTCGTGATCGTCTCCACTCGCGGGCTCTCCCAAACCCGATGATAGAATTGATATTCCACAGACAGAAGATTTCAACCGGAATATTTCGTCTGGGGGCGGAGAGGGGGGAGAAGCGCCGGTGTTTCTGACGTTTTCGCGTCAGATGGACTCCGCGACATGCAGGTCTGGCGGCAGGAAAATCTGGCCCAGGTCAGGCACTTGCTCGGGGTTTTGCACGACGGCGGCCATTTTCTGCAGGAGGGCGGCGCAAAGTTTCTCCAGGGGCGTGTCGGTCACCAGGGTCACGGTGCCCTCGGCCAGGCCGGCGCGCGAATCGGGGGTCAGGGCCGAGACGACGAGGCCGATTTCCCCCGGGGGCCGCGCCTCGCGCAGGGCGGCGATGGCGCCCTCCATGCCGCCGCCCGCGACATAGATGCCGCGCAGATCGGGATGGCGGGCGATGGCGGCCAAAGTCGTCTCATAGGTCAGCTGGCGGGTTTCCAGGTTGACGACGGTCTCCAGCACCTCCAGCTGGGGGGCATACTCGCGCAGATAGGCGCGAAAGCCGGTCTCGCGCAGTTCATGCCCATGCCAGCGATGGCCGCCGACATAAAGCAGCACCTTGCCCGGCCCCTTCGCCGCCAGCGCCGTGATCCACCCCGCCGTGCGCCCGACCTTCAGGTTGTTCAGCCCCATATAGCCCAGCCGCACCCCTTGCGCGAAATCCGACAGCAGGGAAAACACCGCCAGGCCGCGGGATTTCAGCTCTTCTACCGCCGCGGTCACCTCGGGATGGTTCACGGCCGTCGCCGCCAGCACGTCGCAGCGCCCCGCCATCGCGCGCAAGAGCCCCGCCATCTCCCCCGGCGACTGGCTGGCGGCGAATTCCAGCACCAGCCGGCCGCGCACGCCGGGCACGCGGGTCACGGCGCGGCGCAGCTCGTCCGCAAAGGCCTTGTAGAAATCCTGCCCCTGCTTGTGCAGCACCACGCCGAAGCGAATCTCGGGCAGGGGCGCGGCCGTGCCCCCGCCCAGCCGCAGCGCCGCCGGATGGCCCAGCCGCTGCGCCGCCTCGACGATGCGGGCGCGCGCCGTGGCCGAGACCGCCTCGCGCCCGTTCAGGCAGCGGTCCACTGTCGAAAGCGAGACCCCGGCCGCTTCGGCCAGCGCCTCCAGTCCCGGGCGTCGTGCCATCCTGTCCTCCTGACGGTAAAACGTCACTCTTGCCGGTGATTTTGACGAGATTTGACGAAATGTCCAGCAGCCCACTTCCCAGAAATGGAATTTGCGTTCTATCCCTGTGACGATCAAGCCCCATCCCGAGGGAGAGAGACATGGGAAAACGCGATTACAGCCCCTTTGGCCCCGACGCCAAACGCGCGGTCGAAAGCGGGCTGACGGCGGCGGAGTGGTATCACTCCGACGTGCCGCGCAAGGTGATGAAAGAGCTGATGACGCGCTCGGACGCCCCGGCGATCCGCGATACCCTGCTGCTTTACGGGCTGATGCTGGCCTTCGCCGCCGCGGGCATCGCGCTGTGGCCCAGCTGGTGGTCGGCGCCCTTCTGGCTGGCTTACGGCGTGCTTTACGGCTCGGCCTCCGATTCGCGCTGGCATGAATGCAGCCATGGCACCGCCTTCCGCACACCCTGGATGAACGATGCGGTCTATCAGATCGCGAGCTTCATGATCATGCGCAACTCCGCCACCTGGCGCTGGAGCCATGCCCGCCACCATTCCGAGACCTATTTCATCGGCCGCGACCCCGAGATCGCCATCATGCGCCCGGCTGAGCTGGCCAAGCTGATCCTGAACTTCGCGGGCATCCTCGACGTGCTGAAGTTCTTCCCCAATCTGGTGCAGAACGCGCTATCCGGCCCGACGGCGGCCGAGCGCACCTTTGTCCCAGAGGCTGAATGGCCGAAGGTCCAGCGCGTGGCGCAGGTGCATCTGGCGATCTATGTCGCGACCGCGGTCCTGGCGATCTACGCCCACTCGATCCTGCCCTTGATGGTCATCGGCCTGCCGCGGCTTTACGGCGCCTGGCATCACGTCATGACGGGGCTTTTGCAACACGGGGGCCTGGCCGACAATGTCATCGACCACCGGCTGAACAGCCGCACGGTCTATATGAACCCCATCAGCCGCTTCATCTATTGGAACATGAATTACCACGTCGAACACCACATGTTCCCCATGGTGCCCTACCACGCGCTGCCGCGGCTGCACGAGATCATCAAGGCCGACCTGCCGCGCCCCAACGCTTCCATCGCCGAGGGCTTTGCCGAGATGTGGCCCGCGATCAAGCGCCAGCTGGTCCATGAGGACTACTTCCTGAAACGCGATCTGCCGCCCACCGCCAAACCCTATCGCGAAGATTTCCACCAATATGTCCCGGGCGCGATGCCCGCAGCGGAGTAGACCCATGCCCTGGATTGACGCCTGTTCCACCTCTGACATCGACGCGGAAGACCTGATCCGCTTCGACCATGGCGCGCAGACTTTCGCGATCTATCACGGGATCGACGGCAAGTTCTATGCGACCTCCGGCAAGTGCACCCATGAGGATGTGCATCTCTGCGATGGGCTGGTGATGGATTACGTCGTCGAATGCCCCAAGCACAACGGCCAGTTCGACTATCGCACCGGCGAGGCGAAAAGGCTGCCCGCCTGCGTCAACCTGCGCACCTTCCCGGTGAAGGTCGAAGGCGACCGCGTCTTCCTGGAGGTGTAAGATGGCAAGACCGACCGTCAAGGATCTGCTGGACGCCCGCGGCAGGCATCAATTCTCGATGCTGCGGGTGGAAACCCTGGAGGAGGCCGAAGCCGCCGCGAAGGCCGGGGTCGAGCTTCTGTCCATCCCCCCCGCCATGATCCACGACCGCCGCTTCCGCGAGGTGGCGCCCGACGCTTTCGCCTTCCCGGGCGAGAATTTCTTCGAAATCGGCGGGACCGAGGATTTCCTGCGCTGGGCGATGCCCTTGTACAAGGCGGGCGCGGATGGGGTCTATTGCTCCGGCAGTCTGCGCACGGTGCGCGAGCTGTCCGATCACGGCATCCCGGTCTGCGGCCATGTCGGGCTGATCCCCTCCAAGGCCACCTGGACCGGCGGCTTCAAGGCGGTCGGCAAGACCTTGGACATGGCGCAACTGGTCTGGCGCCAGGTCAAGGCGCTGGAAGAGGCCGGCGCCTTTGCCGTGGAAATCGAGGTCGTGCCGCATTCCATCACCCAGGCGATTGCCGAGAAGACCGGCATGTTCCTGATCTCGATGGGCGCAGGCGCCGGGGCCGATGCGCAATACCTCTTTACCGATGACGTGCTGGGCCAGAACCGCGGCAAAGTCCCGCGCCACGCCAAGCGCTATGCCGATTTCGCGGCGGAATACGACCGGCTGCAGGCCTTGCGGATCGCGGCGATGGGCCGTTTCGTGCAAGAGGTGCACGAGGGCCTTTACCCCGCCCCGCAATACCTGGTGGATTGCGACCCGCAGGTGACGGAGGCCTTTCGCGACTGGCTGGACGGGCAGTAAGCCCGCGCCGCAGAATTTCGCCCCGGGCTGGTCCCGGGGTCTTGGCGTTTGAGGAGGATAAGATGTCGGATATCGGAGTGGCCCTGATCGGCACGGGCTTCATGGGCAAAGCGCATGCTTTGGCCTATCGCAGCGTTCAGGCGGTGATGGGCGATGTGCCCGGGGTGCGGCTGGTGACCCTGGTCGAAACGCCCGCCGCCAAGGCCGCCGAGATGGGCCGCCAGTTCGGCTTTGAAAAGGCCACGGCCGATTGGCGCGAGGTCTTGGCCGATCCGGCCATCGGGCTCGTCTCGATCACCACGCCGAACGGGTTGCACCGCGAAATGGCCGAGGCCTGCCTGGCCGCGGGCAAGCATGTCTGGTGCGAAAAGCCCATGGCCCTGACGCTGGAGGATGCGCGGTCGATGGAGGCCGCCGCCCGCGCCTCGGGCCGGGTCACGCAGCTGGGGTACAACTATGCCTCCAACCCCGCCTTCACCCATGCCTGCCGCCTGGTGGCGGGCGGCGAGATCGGCCGCGTCGTCCAGGTGCGGGGCTGGGTCGACGAGGATTACCAGGCCGATCCGGACCTGCCCTGGTCCTGGCGTGCCAAGATCAAGGATGCGGGGCTGGGTGCGCTGGGGGATATCGGCTGCCACCTGATCTCCTTGCTGACCGGGCTGGTCGGGCCGCTTGAATCGGTGGTGGGCGAGATGGAGACGATCCACAAGACGCGGCCGCTGCCCGATGGCAAGGGCCGGGCCGAGGTCGAAAACGAGGACAGCGCGTCGGCGCTCTTGACCTTTGCCAATGGCGTCAAGGGGACGATGGTCGCCTCGCGCTCTGCCTGGGGGCGGAAGTCGCGGCTGGGCTTCGAGGTCCACGGCACCGAGGGCATGGTGATCTACGACCAGGAGCGGATGAACGAGCTGCAGCTTTACCAGAACCGCGGCGACCGCGCGAAAGCCGGGTTCGTGACGATCCTGACCTCGCCCGCGCATGAGCCCTATGGCGCCTTCTGCCCCGCGCCCGGCCACCAGCTGGGCTTCAACGACCTGAAGGTGATCGAAGCGGCAGGGCTTTTGCGGGCGATCCGCGATGGCGGGCGGCCGAACATCGACTTCACCGCCGGGCTGGAGATCGAGAAAGCCATCCACGCGATTGCCCGCTCGGCGCGCGAGGGGCGGCGGGTGACGATCGCCGAGATGTAACCGAACGCGGCCCGGTCAGAACCACTGGCCGGGCTCCATCAGCCCCAGGTCCATCAGCTGCTGGCTGCCCCATTGAAACGGCACCGAATTGTGCCAGCGGAAGGTCGGGATGTCGAACTTCGACCCGGCGTTGGATTTCAACGCCTTGGCGGTGCGAAAGCTCGCCACCGCCGTGGTGATGTTGTGATGCCAGGGGCAGGCATAGGTGTTGTATTCCTCGTCCGAGAAGGTGAAGTCGCCGCGCAGCACCAGCCCCGGCTTGGCGCGGAACAAAGCGATCCGGTCGATCTTGCGCCGCGCGGGGGGAACGTGTTCCTCGAACCGCCAGCGCAGACCGCCGAAGAAATCCAGCTGCCGCTCCTTCGGGTGATTGTGGTTGGCCGGATCGGGCCGACCGAGCGCGTAATACCCCGACTTGTCCAGATGCGCATTCTGCAGGCTGACCGCATTGGGCCAGGTCGTCAGATCCTCGGCATAAAGGTCGATGACATAGGACAAGACCGCATCGCGCCGCTCTTCGGTCTGGAAGGTCAGCATCTCGCGGATGTTGCGGCTCTCGCAGAAGGGATGAAACAGGTATTCGGCGTTGAAGGAGTAATAGAACCAGACCCCCGGCGCCGCCTGCTGGATGCGGTTGATCGCCTCGACCGCGGCGCCCTCGGCCAAAGGGTCATAGTCGATGCGCACCACCTGCGGCGGAACTTCGCCCAAATCCAGCCCCGCATCGGCCAAAACCAGCACGCGCAGAAAGCCCGCCTTGATGTCATGCGCGATGGTCGAGGCGACCTCGACCCCGTCTTCGGCGATCAGGATCGCGACAGGCCCCTTGGCCAGCGCGCTTTTGTCGCCGTTCAGGAATTCGTCCAGCGAGGCATAGCGCATCCGGGGCTCCTTTCGCCCTGTCTGGCAGGGGGGTCTTGCCAAAGGGTTACCGCAAGCGCGCCTCTTGGCCAAGGGTCGCGCTTGCGCTATCAGCGGGCCAAAGAGACAGGAGCCTCAGATGTCGCATGGTGCCGCCGATCCGATGACTGCCCGCAAATCCGGCCCGCTGCGGGGCACGGCCTCGGTGCCGGGCGACAAGTCGATCAGCCACCGCTCGCTGATCTTCGGGGCGATGGCTTTGGGGACGACACGGGTGACCGGCCTGCTGGAGGGCCAGGACGTGCTGGACACCGCCAAGGCCATGCGGGCCTTCGGGGCGACGGTCACGCAGCACGCGCCGGGCGACTGGTCGGTCGAGGGCGTGGGCGTCGGCAATTTCGCTGAGCCTGCCGATGTCATCGACTGCGGCAATTCCGGCACCGGCGTGCGGCTGATTATGGGGACGATGGCGACCTCGCCGATCACGGCGACCTTCACCGGGGATGCCTCGCTGCGCAAGCGCCCGATGGGCCGGGTGACCGAGCCCTTGGCGGAGTTCGGGACCATGGCCTATGGCCGCAAGGGGTGCCGCCTGCCGATGACGGTCGTGGGTGCGGCAGATGCCAAGGGCATCCGCCACACGCTGAAAGTCGCCTCGGCCCAGGTGAAATCGGCGATCCTGCTGGCGGGGCTGAACGCGCAAGGCGAAACCGTGGTGATCGAGCGCGAGGCGACGCGCGACCATTCCGAGCGGATGCTGGTGGGTTTCGGCGCTGAGTTGCACGTCGAAAAGACCAATGCGGGCAGCGTGATTACCCTGCAGGGGCGGCCGTCCTTGCGCGCCCAGACCGTGGCCGTGCCGCGCGACCCTTCCTCCGCCGCCTTCCCGGTCTGCGCGGCGCTGATCGTCGAAGGCTCTGACATTTTCGTCCCCGGCGTCAGCCAGAACCTGACCCGCAACGGGCTGTATATCACCCTGGTCGAGATGGGCGCCGAGATCGAGTTCCAGAACCCGCGCGAAGAGGGCGGCGAGCCTGTGGCCGATCTGCGGGTGAAGTTCAGCGGCAATATGAAGGGCATCGAGGTTCCCCCCGAACGCGCGCCCTCGATGATCGACGAATATCCGATCCTGTCGGTCGTGGCGTCTTTTGCCACGGGCAAGACGGTGATGAAGGGCGTCAAGGAGCTGCGGGTCAAGGAATCCGACCGCATCGACGCGATGGCCCGCGGGCTGGAGGCGTGCGGCGTCAAGGTCGAAGAGGACGAGGACACGCTGATCGTTCATGGCATGGGCCCGGGCGGGATGCCGGGGGGCGCCACGGCGAAAACCCATATCGACCATCGGATTGCGATGTCGTTCCTGATCGCCGGTATGGCTGCGCAAAAGCCGGTTTCGGTCGACGACGCCTCGCCCATCGCGACCTCCTTCCCGATTTTCGAGCCCCTGATGACCGGGCTCGGCGCGGCCCTGTCGCATGGCTGACCGCCTGTTCCGCTGGCTCTTGCCGCTGGCGGCGCTGGCGGTCTGGGGGCACCAGATCCTGGTGCTTTATCCGCGGCTTGCGGCGCTGTCGGGCCATGGCACGCCCTTCGATCTGCGCGTCTTCGGCTATACGCTGACCGAGGCGCAGGCCTATGTCGCCCGGCTCTCGCCCGAGGGTCTGGCGCTGTATCTCGGCCCGATCCGGGTGGAGGACACGCTGCTGCCGCTGGTCCTGATGCCCGCGCTGTTGCTGCCCCTGCAGGGGCGCGGGCAGCTGTGGTTCCTGCCGGCGCTGGTTTACGGCCTGGCGGACCTGGGCGAGAATATCGCCGTGGCCAAGATCCTGCGGGCGGGGGCCGAGATGCAGGCCTCGGACGTGATCCTGGCCTCGACGCTGACCCAGGCGAAATTCGCGGGGCTGGCGGTGGCGGGTGTCCTGGCGGGCTGGTCGCTCTGGCGGATGTGGAGGCGGCGGTGAGCTTCACGGTCGCCATAGACGGGCCTGCGGCGGCGGGCAAGGGCACGATCAGCCGGGCGGTCGCGGCCGAATTCGGCTTTGCGCATCTGGACACCGGGCTGCTCTATCGCGCGGTCGGTGCCAAGGGCGGCGATCCGGTGGCGGCGGCCCGGGGACTGACCGCGGAAGACCTCTCGCGCGGCGACCTGCGCAGCCTTGCGGCCGGGCAGGCGGCCTCCCGCGTGGCCGTTATCCCCGAGGTTCGCGCCGCGCTGACCGACTTCCAGCGCCGCTTTGCCAGGGCCGAGGGCGGCGCCGTTCTGGACGGGCGCGACATCGGCACGGTGATCTGCCCCGAGGCCGAGGTGAAGCTTTACGTCACCGCCAGCGCGGAGGTGCGGGCCCACCGCCGCTGGTTGGAGGTCGGCGGCGACGCGGCGCAAGTCCTCGCCGAGGTGCGCGAACGGGATGCCCGCGACATGGGCCGGGCCGAGGCGCCCCTGCGCCCGGCGGCGGATGCCGTTGTGATCGACACTTCCACGATGGGCGTGGCCGAGGCCGTGCAGGCCGCGATTTCCCTGATCCGTCAAAGGCTTCCGCGGAACTGATCCCACCAATCGGCCCGTGTCATCCGCGCATATCCCGCCGCCCACTCTCGCCGCAGCCGCCCATAGTTCCACACCAGCCGCCCGAGGTTGCGCAGCATCCTGAAGCCCTCGCCCCAGGTCGCCCGGCGGTTCAACCGCAGCTGCATCACCCTTTGCCCATCGGTCGAGACATAGGCGATCTCGGCCGCCCCCCAGCACCAGCGCACCACGCCGCGCTGCTTTTGGGTCAGCACGATCCGGTCGCCCCAGTGTTCGAACCCCGGCAGCAGAAGGCCGTTCAGACCCAGCGCAAAGGCGATGCGGGTGAGCTTCCACTGCGGGTTAAAGCGGCGGGGCGGCGCGATGGGCGCGGTCATCTCGCGCCAGACCTCGCTCTGACGGGCGGCGGCGAGGCTGGCGCGGCGGGTGGCGAGGTCGGGCTCCAAGGCCTCGGGGCCCGCCAGGAAATCCTCGACCGCGGCGTTCAGGCCGCCCAAACTATCCACCTGGTGCTGCATCAGGCTGCGGCCGAAAAAGCGGGTGATGAGCCTCAGGCTGCGGATCAGCCGCAGGTTCTGCGGCAGGGTGGCGAGGTGAATGAGGTTGCTGCGCAGGTCGAGGTACAGCGTCAGCGAGCTTTCCTTCTCGGTGAAATCGACCTCCTGGTGGCAGAGGACGCCGGGCAGGGTCACATTGGCAAAGCGGTTGGCGATGCAAAAGCTGGTGTCGTCGCCGCGCACGAAAAACGGGAAGGGCGCGTGGGTCACATGATCCAGCGGGAAGGCATAGCACCAGAAGCCGCCATAGAAATTCCGCCGCGGTTTCAAGGCGTTGAACTCGGCCTTGAACAGATCAACGGGGTCGGCCAGGTCCAGCCCGCGCGAGATCGGGCGGAAGGCGCCGGCAAAGGTCGCGCCGTTCTCCCACAGCTCGGTCGGAAATTCGGCCGACATCAGCGCCCCGGCGACGGCGGTGCGCGGGTCGGTCGCATGGGCGAGGAAGGTCCAGATCCGCGTCAGGCCGGAGGTGTCCAGCGAGGCATCGTCGTCCATGAACAGGCAATGCGTCGCCCCGATCGCGCGGGCCTCCGCCATGCCGCGGGCAAAGCCCCCGGCGCCGCCGAGGTTGCGGTTGGGGATGACGCGGATGCGCGGCAGCGAGACGGGCTCCAGCGTCTGGCCGTTGTCGATGACGATAAGGTCAAGGAAATCAGCGAGCTGTGCGGCGCGTCCGGCAAACCGCTCGATCCCGCGGCGGACCTCGGCCTCGCGGTGAAAGGTGGTGATCGTTAGGGCCAGGTGGGGCAGGCGGCGGGGCGGGTTGGTGGTGGCCCAGGTCAGGCCGCTGACCAGCGCCGCTGTCTCGGCCGTCAGGGCCATGTGCAAAAGCGCGGCGCGGCCGATCCAGGCGCGCATGCCCAGCGTGGCGGGTAGCTCCAGCCGGTGGGTCTGGGTCACGGGCTTGCGCTTGGGCGCCGTCTCGCCGGTGACGGTCAGGGTGACGGTCCCAGAGCCCTCCAGAACCAGCCGCAGGTCGGTCAGTCCCGCCCGCCGCCATTGCTCCAAGGCGAAGATGTTGTGGGCGGTGTCCAGACGCACGCCACCCATGGGGTCCAGCCGCAGGCCCTGGCCCAGGGGCAACACGGTCACCGGCCCGAACAGCCGCAAGACCAAAGCGGGCCGCGGATGCTGCGAACCCGGCCAGACCACGCTTTGCAGGGCGAAAACCGCGTCACCCGGCAGGGCCATGCGATGCGGAGCCTCGTTCATCGAAATCCCTTGCCTGAACTGCATCCGACCTGTCACGGCCGGATGCGTCCGTCAAGCCTCAGGCAGAGGCCTCGTCGGCCTCGTAAGCCTCGATGATGCGGCCGACCAGCGGGTGGCGGACCACATCTTTCGAGGTGAAGTAGTTGAAGGTGACGCCCTTCACGCCCTTCAGGATGCGCTCGGCCTCGGCGAGACCGCTCGCCGTGCCGCGCGGCAGGTCGACCTGGGTGCGGTCGCCGGTGATGACCATCCGCGAGCCTTCGCCAAGGCGGGTCAGGAACATCTTCATCTGCATCGAGGTCGCATTCTGCGCCTCGTCCAAGACGATGAAGGCATTGGACAAAGTGCGCCCGCGCATGAAGGCCAAAGGCGCGATCTCGATCCGCTTTTCCAGGATCAGCTTTTCGACCTGTTTCGCCGGAAGAAAGTCGTTCAGCGCGTCGTAAAGCGGCTGCATATAGGGATCGACCTTCTCCTTCATGTCGCCGGGCAGGAAGCCCAGACGCTCGCCCGCCTCCACCGCGGGGCGCGAGAGGATGATCTTTTCGACGGCGCCAGAGATGAACATCGTCACACCGACCGCCACGGCCAGGTAAGTCTTGCCGGTGCCCGCGGGCCCGATGCCGAAGCCCAGCTCGTTGGCGAAAAGGTTCGCGACATAGGCCTTTTGCGCCTCGGTCCGCGGCTCCACCCCCTTGCGGCGGGTGCGCAGTTCGACGCCGCCCGAGAACATCTCGATCTGCTCTTCGCGGGGCGTCACCTGCCCCATGCGGATCGTGCCGTCGATGTCGCCGGCCGAGATATGCTTGCCGGCCTCCAGCTTGGCGTAAAGCCCGCGCAGCACCGCGGCGGCCTGGTCGCGGCAAGCCTTGTCGCCGATCACCGCCAGCCGGTTGCCCCGTCGCAGCACGTGAACCCCGGTCTGATGCTCGATCTGGGCCAGGTTGCGGTCGTATTCGCCGCAAAGCTCGATCAGCAAACGATTATCCGGGAACTCCAACACAGTCTCGATGACGTCGTCCGGGCGGGTCGGGGGGGTCAGCGCGCTGATGCCCAAAGGGCTCTCCTTCTGGTCAAGATACAGTCGAAGCAGGCTGTCATAAGTCGAAATGTGGGGGCGAAGCGGCCTTCTGTCCAGTCTCAATCCGCCCTGATGCCCATCAAGACATCAATATGTAAAGATAAGGTGACATTTTCATCAAAGCAAAAGGGCCGCGGAAAACCGCGGCCCTTTGCGATGGGGAAGGGATCAATAGGTCGGAACCCAGTCCGGCACGCTGTGATCCTGGGCGCGGTAATCGCCCACGACGGTGCCCGGCGGATAGATGCCGTTGCAGACCGGCAGGCCCGATTTCGGGTCGTAACGGCGCCCGGTATAGCCTTCGACGCCGTCATCCATCAGCCAGCCCTGGCAGCCGTCGGGGTCATAGGCGATGGCGGCATGGCCATTGACCAGGGGAGAGCTGTCCAGCCCGGTGTCGTGGTTGGAGGCGATCACCGTGTTCGGCCCCGGGGTATAGGGCACCAGGCCGCCGCAGGCCGAGAGGGTGGCGAAGGCCATCAGGCCCAAGAGAGAAGCGCGCATCAGTTCGACCCCCACGTGTAGCAGACCACTTCGACGCGGCGGTTCTTTTGCATCCCGGCAGCGGTGGAATTGTCGGCGATCGGCTGACGCTCGCCGAAGCCGATCTGGCGTTCGACCACGGCGCCGACCGAGCGGGCGACCTCGCCCACCGCCTTGGCGCGGCGGTCCGACAGGCGCATGTTGTATTCGTCCGAGGCGCGGCTGTCGGTATGGCCATAGATCGCGTAGCCGAAGGCCCCGGCATTCTGGAAGAAGGCGGTCAGGCGGCGGCGGCCGTCGGTGGTCAGCGTCGCGCTGTCGGTGGCGAAGAGCGTGTCGGTGTTCTCGGTCAGGCAGGTGTTCTTGGCCAGGCAGATCGGCTTGCCGGTCTTGGGATCGACGCGGTCGAGCATATAGCCTTCCAGCCCGCCATCGGCCCACCAGTGCTGGCAGCCGTCGTCATCGACCCAGATGCCCCAGTTG
>CAMFIX010000023.1 GCA_945952425.1 uncultured Pseudorhodobacter sp.
ATCCAGCACCGTGCAGCCTTCCGGCACCTCGTTGGCGGGGTAATACTGGTCGCGTTCCTGCACATAGACCATGTGCTTGAAGTCCACCATCGTCACGCCGATTTCGGCCTCGTGCTTCTGGAAGAGCTCTTGCGCGTCGTAAGGACCGTAGAAATCCTTGCCGTTCGAGTTCTTGCCGGGGCCCGCATGGTCGCGGCCGACGATGAAGTGGGTCACGCCATGGTTCTTGCGGATCAGCCCGTGCCAGACGGCCTCGCGCGGGCCGGCCATGCGCATCGCCAGGTTCAGCAGCGACATCGTGGTCGTCGATTGCGGATACTTGTCCAGCACCGCCTCATAGCAGCGGACGCGGGTGAAGTGGTCGACGTCGCCCGGCTTGGTCATGCCGACCACCGGATGGATCAAGAGGTTGGCCTGGGCCTCCTTGGCGGCGCGGAAGGTCAGCTCCTGGTGGGCGCGGTGCAGCGGATTGCGGGTCTGGAAGGCGACGATCTTCTCCCAACCCAGCTTGCGGAAATAGGCGCGCAGCTCGTTCGGGCTGTCGCGGCGGGCCTTGAAGTCATAGTGCACCGGCGCCTGCAGCCCGCGCACCGGGCCGCCCAGATAGACGGGCCCAGCCACATTGTGCAGGTAGTTGATCGCCGGATGCGCCAGGTCATCGGCGCCATAGCCGAAGACCTTGGCGGCCTCGTTCGACTTGTTCGGCACCCATTTGTCGCTGACCGTCATCACGGCCAGGATCACGCCCTCCGCATCGCGCAAGGCGATTTCGGTGCCCGCAGCCACGGCGTCGGCGAACTTTTCCGACACGTCCAGCGTGATCGGCATCGGCCACAGCGTCCCATCGGCCAGGCGCATGTTCTCGACCACGCCATTGTAATCGGCCTCCGACAGGAAGCCCTTCAGCGGCGAGAAGCCGCCGTTCATCAGGAGTTCCAGATCGCAGACCTGCCGCGCGGTCAGATCCCACGACGGCATGTCGCCCGCCGCCACTTTCAGCTTTGCGGCTTCCTCGGCGGAAACGAAGAGTTCGGGGATCGGGGCAAGGCTGGGTTTGGTCATGGCTCTCTCATCAGAAAAGGGACGGCGGACGCCAGCGGCGCCGGGACTGCGAGGGCTTTTGACCCCAGCCTGCGAAAGAATCAAGACGAAGGGGTAGATTCTCGTTAAAAAGGGCCAAAATGCCGCGAAATGCGCGGTTTTCAGCCCGTTTTTCAGGATTTCACCGGGGGTCCGGAACGCGACCTAGGCTTGGGCGGCGAGGAAACGCTCGGCATCGAGCGCGGCCATGCAGCCCATGCCGGCCGAGGTGACCGCCTGGCGATAGACGTGATCGGTCAGATCGCCGGCCGCAAAGACGCCGGGAATGGCGGTGCGGGTGGTGCCGGGCTCGACCTCGACATAGCCGCCGTTGTGGAGCGGCAGCTGGTCCTTCACCAGCTCGGAGGCCGGCGCATGGCCGATGGCGACGAAGAAGCCCGCACAAGGAATGACCGCCTCGGCCCCGGTCTTCAGGTTGCGCGTCTTGACCCCGGTGACGCCAAGCGGCGCGTCGGTGCCCAGAACCTCGGTCACTTCCGAATCCCAGACGACCGAGACCTTGGGGTGCTTGAAGAGCCGATCCTGCATGATCTTTTCGGCGCGAAGCGAGTCGCGGCGGTGCACCAAGGTGACCTTGGAGGCGAAGTTGGTCAGGAAAAGCGCCTCTTCGACCGCGGTATTGCCGCCGCCGATCACCACGATCTCTTTCCCGCGATAGAAGAACCCGTCGCAGGTCGCGCAGGCGCTGACGCCAAAGCCCTTGAACTTCTGCTCGGAGGGCAGCCCCAGCCATTTCGCCTGCGCGCCCGTCGCCAGGATCACGGCATCGGCGGTATAGGTCACCCCCGAATCCGCCTTGGCGGTGAAGGGCCGCGCCCCAAGATCCAGGCTGGTGATATAGTCCGAGATCACCTCGGCCCCCATCGCCTCGGCATGGGCCTGCATGTTGACCATCAGGTCGGGCCCCTGGATGTGCTTTTCGCCCGGCCAGTTCTCGACCTCCGAGGTGATGGTCAGCTGGCCGCCGGGCTGCAGGCCCTGGATCAGCAAGGGCTCCAGCATGGCGCGGGCCGCATAGACCGCGGCAGTATAGCCCGCCGGGCCCGAGCCGATGATCAGAACCTTGGTATGCCGCGTCTCGGCCATGTCACTCTCCATCTTTGGCCCGTTGATATAGGCAAAAGCGCGCGGCGGGGGAAGGGCGGGAATGGCAAGGGCGCCTTGCCCGGCTTGCACCGCTTTTCGGCAGCCCGGCGGGGCTTTGCGACTTTTTCTTGCGCTGGCTTGCAATAATATTGCGCAAACCGGGGCCTTGGCGTAAGCCCGCCCCAAAGGAGACCCCGATGCCGGTATTCAAACTCGACCCGATCGACCGCAAGATCCTGTCGGAGCTGCAGGCCGACGGCCGGATGACCAATGTAGAGCTGGCCTCGCGCGTGGGGATCTCGGCGCCGCCCTGCCTGCGCCGGGTCAGGACGCTGGAGGAGGAGGGCTATATCAAGGGCTATCACGCCGAGATCAACGCCCGCGAGCTGGGGTTCGAGGTCGCGGTCTTCGCCATGGTGCGGCTGAACAGCCAGGCCGAGGCCGACCTGTCGACCTTCGAGGCCCGCTGCCGCGCCTGGCCGCTGGTGCGCGAATGCCACATGCTGAACGGTGAGATCGACTTCATCCTGAAATGCGTCTCGCCGGACCTCTCGACCTTCCAGAACTTCCTGACCGAGGAGCTGCTGAAGGCCGAGAACGTGGCGAACGTCAAAACCTCCCTCGTCATCCGCTGCGCCAAGGACGAGCCCGGCCTGCCCTTCGACGTGCTGGAAAGCCGGCTGGCGAAGAACGCCTGAGGTCGGCAGGGCGTCACGGCAAGGGGCGCCTGGAGCTCGGCGCATTCACCTTTCGCTACAGCTCTTCCTCGGTCTTGCGGGGTATCTTGAAATCCACCGTCCCCTCGGCCAAGGCGGTCCAGTACGTCTGCCGCGGGTTGATCGCCCCCGCGAGCGCCGCCATGTCCTGCAGCGGATAGGCGGCCCGCCCCTCGGTGTCATACGAGATCAACCCGGCCTCCTGCGCCGCCACCACGGTGCGCAGCATCAGAAGCGGGGAATCGAAAGCGACATAGGTCACGGCGCTGAGCGGTCCTTGGGTCGCCAAGAGCGGCACCTGGCCCTCGACCTCCCCGGCCGGGTAAAGCTCGAGACTGGTGAACCGGGTTTCCTCCCGGGTCATCCAGATGCGGTCCGGGCTCGGGAACTCCTTCCGCTTGCGTGAGACCTTGTTGACGGAAATCACGCTCCACAGGTCAGGCCATTGCCAGTCCAGAAAGACCGCCATCTGGTGCCAGCTCATCGTGGCCCCGGGATCGGCGCCGTTGTGGTTGTGATACATGGCGCGGAAGTCGGGCGGCAGGGGGAGCCCGAACTGTCCCAACTCCTCCAGCAGGGGCCGCCCCTTGCGCGTGCGCTTGAAGGCCCGGGCCACGCGGCGGCCGTGCAGGCCCTGGAACGCCACCACCTTGGCGATGAGGCCGTCGACCTCTTGCTGCAGCGCCTCGGGAATATCCTGGTCCATATCCATCACTGTCCAAGAGGGGCAGGATAACGCGCCCATCCCAAAAGCAAAGGGGCGCCCCGAAAGGCGCCCCCGCTTTGACCGGAAGGCCGGGTGACTTACATCATCCCGTCCATGCCGCCCATCCCGCCCATGCCGCCGCCGGCCGGGGCCGCCTTGGGCTCGGGGCGATCGGCGATCATGGCTTCGGTGGTGATCAGAAGCGAGGCGATCGAGGCCGCGTCTTCCAGAGCGGTGCGGGTCACCTTGGCCGGGTCGATCACGCCGAACTTGAACATGTCGCCATATTCTTCGGTCTGAGCGTTGAAGCCGAAGGACAGGTCCGAGGATTCGCGCACCTTGCCGGCCACCACGGCGCCGTCGACGCCGGCGTTCTCGGCGATCTGGCGCAGCGGGGCTTCCAGCGCGCGGCGGACGATGGCGATGCCGTTGTCCTGGTCGGAGTTCGCACCCTTCAGGGCAGCGAGGCCCTTCGAGGCCTGGACCAGCGCCACGCCGCCGCCGACGACGATGCCTTCCTGCACGGCCGCACGGGTCGCGTTCAGGGCGTCATCCACGCGGTCCTTGCGTTCCTTGACTTCCACTTCGGTCATGCCGCCGACGCGGATCACCGCAACACCGCCCGCGAGCTTCGCGACGCGCTCTTGCAGCTTTTCGCGGTCGTAGTCCGAGGTGGTCTCTTCGATCTGGTTGCGGATTTGCGCCACGCGGGCTTCGATCTCGGCCTTGGCACCGGCGCCATCGACGATGGTGGTGTTGTCCTTGTTGATCGAGACCTTCTTGGCGCGGCCCAGCATGTCCAGCGTGACCGACTCCAGCTTCATGCCGAGGTCGTCCGAGATCACCTGGCCGCCGGTCAGGATCGCGATGTCCTGCAGCATGGCCTTGCGGCGATCGCCGAAGCCCGGCGCCTTGACGGCGGCGATCTTCAGGCCGCCACGCAGCTTGTTGACGACCAGGGTCGCCAGCGCTTCGCCTTCGACGTCTTCCGAGATAATCAGCAGCGGACGCTGCGATTGGATGACCGATTCCAGCAGCGGGACCATCGGCTGCAGCGACGAGAGCTTCTTCTCGTTCAGCAGGATGAAGACGTCTTCCAGCTCGACGGTCATCTTCTCGCCACTGCTGACGAAATAGGGCGACAGGTAGCCGCGGTCGAACTGCATCCCTTCGACGACTTCGACTTCGGTGTCCATGCCCTTGTTTTCTTCGACGGTGATAACACCCTCGTTGCCGACCTTCTGCATCGCGTCAGCGATGAAGCGGCCGATCTGGGCTTCGCCATTGGCCGAGATGGTGCCGACCTGGGCCACTTCGTCCGAGTCCTTGACCGGGCGGGCGGCGGCCTTGATGGCGGCGACGACGTTCGAGGTCGCCATGTCGATGCCGCGCTTCAGGTCCATCGGGTTCATCCCGGCGGCCACGGCCTTCATGCCTTCGCGGACGATGGCCTGGGACAGAACGGTGGCGGTGGTGGTGCCGTCGCCGGCCTCGTCATTGGTGCGGGAAGCGACTTCCTTCACCATTTGCGCGCCCATGTTCTCGAACTTGTCGGCCAGTTCGATTTCCTTGGCGACGGTCACGCCGTCCTTGGTGATGCGCGGCGCGCCGAAGGACTTGTCGATGACCACGTTGCGGCCTTTCGGGCCGAGGGTCACTTTCACCGCGTCGGCGAGGACATTGACGCCGCGCAGCATGCGGTCGCGGGCATCGGTGTCGAAACGAACGTCTTTAGCAGCCATTTGCAGACTCCAGTATGAGGGGGTTTCGGAAAGCGCAAGGCGCGGGGTTCACCCCGCCGCTGCGGACATCGTCAGGCGATGATGCCCATGATGTCGCTTTCCTTCATGATCAGCAGCTCTTCGCCGTTGAGCGTCACTTCCGTGCCCGACCACTTGCCGAACAGGATGCGGTCGCCGGCCTTCACCGACGGAGCGATCAGTTCGCCCGAATCCTTGCGGGCGCCTTCGCCCACCGAGACCACTTCGCCTTCCGAGGGCTTTTCCTTGGCGGTGTCCGGGATGATCAGCCCGCCCTTGGTCTTTTCTTCGGACTGAACACGCTTGACCAGCACGCGGTCATGCAGCGGTTTGAAAGCCATCTGGGTCACTCCCTTGGGTATCCAGGTTGAATGCGATTGGCACTCACCCATGGCGAGTGCCAACGACGCGGAATTAGGCAGAGTCACGGCGCCTGTCAACACCCTGACCTGCAAAATTCTCATGACAGGCGCCGCTTGGAACCCCGCGCCGGGCGTGCCATGGTCGGCGCCATGAAACTCGTCTCGACGCTTCTTCGGGCCTGCGGGCTCGTGCTGGCCCTTTGCGGCCCGGCGCTGGCCCTCTGCCAGGGCCGCGACCTGATCGCCGCCCTGCCCGCGCCCGACCGTGCCGCGCTGCAGGCGGCTGCGGATGTGCCCTTCGCCGAGGGGAATTTCTTCGCCGCCCGCAAGGGCCAGGCGCAGATCCTGCTGGTGGGCACCTATCACCTGGGCGATGCGCGCTTTGGCCCCGTGGTCGCCGCCCTGACCCCGGCGCTGGCCGCGGCGCAAGAGCTGCTGGTCGAGGTCTCGCCCGAGGACGAGGCGCAGCTGAAGACCTGGCTCGGCGCCCATCCCGATGCGGTCTTCGACCAGGCCGGGCCGTCCTTGCGCGACAGGCTCTCGCCCGCCGACTGGCAGGCCCTGTCGGCCGCCGTCCAGGCCCGCGGCACGCCGCCCGCCGCGATCCTGAAGATGCGACCCTGGCTGGTGGCCGCGATGCTGGAGGCGCCGGCCTGCATGGGGATGGACAAGGCCGCGCTGGAGGCGGGGCTCGACCACCGGCTGACGGCGGCGGCCACGGCGCAGGGCCTGCCCATCCGCTCGCTGGAGCCGTTCGACACCGCGCTGAAGGTCTTTGCCGCGCTCTCGCCCGAGGATCAGCTGGACATGATCCGCCAGGCCCTGCTGACCGAACCCGTGGCCGAAGACATGGCGACCACGCTGACCGAGGCCTATTTCCGCGGCCAGAGCCAGCTTTACATGGCCTTCGCGCGGGAAGAGGCGATCCGCAGTTCGGGCCTGCCGGTGGCCGAGGTCGACCGCGAGCTCGGGGTGATGCTGGCGCTGCTGATCGATGGGCGCAATGCCGCCTGGATTCCCGTGCTGGACGCAGCCGCCGCCAAGGGCCCGGTCGTCGCGGCCTTCGGCGCGCTGCATCTGCCCGGCGAGAAGGGCGTGGCGCACCTTCTGGTGCAGGACGGCTGGACCGTCACCCCCTGGACGCCCGGAGAGGCCTGGCCGCAATGACGCAGGACCACCGCAACGGCCTGATCCTTGTCGCGATCTCGACGCTCGCCTGGTCGACGGCGGGGCTCTTCACCCGCGCCATCACCGAGGATCTTTTCACCACCCTGGTCTGGCGGGGGATGTTCGGCACGGCGGGGCTGCTGGCGGTTCTGGTCGCGCGCGAGGGGCCGGGGGGATTGGGGCAATTCCTTCGGCTGGGGCGCGCGGGCTGGGCCTATGCGCTGATCTCGGGGCTGAGCATGTATGCCTATATCGCTTCGCTGCGCATGACCTCGATCGCGCATGTCTCGATCATCTATGCCGCGGTGCCCTTCCTGACCGCGGCGCTGGCCTGGGCGATGATGGGCAGCCGCCCCACGCGGGACGCGGTGATCGCCAGCGTCGCGGCCTTCCTGGGTGCCGTCGTGATGGTGGGGCTCGGCGGGGACGGCACGCTTCTGGGCGATGCCCTGGCGCTGGTCATGACGCTCGGCATGGCGCTGATGGTGGTCATCGCACGCCGCCACCCCGAGATCCCGACGCTCCCCGCCGGCATCACCTCGGCCGTCTTCTCGCTCTTGATCGCCCTGCCCTTCGCCGCCCCCGGCGTGCCCGGGGGCAACCAGCTTTTGCTGCTGGCGGGCTTCGGCCTGGCCAATTCGACGCTGGGATTTGCGCTTTTCCTGATGGGCTCGGCCCGCATCCCGCCCATCGAAACCGCGCTTCTGGGCGCCTTGGAGGCCCCCATCGCGCCGATCTGGGTCTGGCTGGTCTTCGGCGAGACCCCGGGCTGGCCCACGCTCTTCGGCGGGGCAGTCGTCATGGCGGCGGTCTTCTGGCACATCCTGCGACAATACCGCCGGGATGCGGCGTGAGCGCGTGACAAGCCGGGCTTTCGCGCCTATAAGCCCGGCCGAAAACCCATAGAACGAGGCTCCTCCCCATGTCGATCAAGGTCTTCGGCCACAAATCCCCCGACACCGATTCCACCGGCTCGCCCATCGCCTGGGCCTGGTATCTGAGCGATGTGAAGGGCACCCCGGCCAAGGCCTGCCTGCTGGGCGAACCGAACACCGAGGCCGCCTTCGTGCTGAAGCACTGGGGCCTGGACAAGCCCGAGATCATCGCGGACGTGACGGCCGAGGACAAGGTAGTGGTCGTCGACACCAACAACCCGGCCGAGCTGCCCGCTTCGATCAACGAGGCGAAACTGCAGGCGATCATCGACCACCACATGCTGGTCGGGGGCCTCAAGACCAAGTCGCCCATCGACATCACCATCCGCCCGCTGGCCTGCACCGCCACGATCATGGCGGATCTGATGGGCGCCGACCTGGCCCGCGCCCCGCGCGGCATCAAGGGCGCGATGCTGTCCTGCATCGTCTCGGACACGCTGGAGTTCCGCTCGCCCACCACCACCGCCCACGACAAGGCCGTGGCCGAAAAGCTGGCCGCCGATCTGGGCGTTTCGATCCCCGAGCTGGCCACCGCCATGTTCGAGGCGAAGTCCGACGTCTCGGCCTTCTCGGATGCCGCGCTGCTGCGCATGGACAGCAAGGAATACAACGTCGCCGGCAAGGAGCTGCGGGTTTCGGTGCTGGAAACCACCGCGCCGAAAGTGGTGCTGGACCGCAAGGCCTCGCTGATGGCCTCGATGGAGGGCGTCGCCAAGGAAGACGGCGCGGACCAGGTGCTGCTGTTCGTGGTGGACATCCTCAAGGAAGAGGCGACCGTGCTGGTGCCGAACGACCTGGTGAAGCAGCTGGCAGAGGCCTCCTTCGGGGTGAAGGTCTCGGGCGATACGGTGGTTCTGCCCGGCATCATGAGCCGCAAGAAGCAGATCATCCCGGCGCTGAAGCTGTAGTTCGATTTTTCGCAGAAAAATCGCCGCCTTGCGAATTTTCTGCGAAAATTCCACACCGGGGCCCCGGATGACCGATTTCATTTCCTCCCTCGCAGAGGTCGCGTCGCGTTACGACGCGGTCTTCTGCGACCTCTGGGGCTGCCTGCACAATGGCAAGACCGCCTTCCCGGCGGCCGTGGCCGCGCTGCAGGCCTACCGGGCACAAGGGGGAAAGGTCGTCCTCTTGACAAACGCCCCGCGCCCCTTCCCGGCCGTGGCAGCGCAGCTCGACCGGCTGGCCGTGCCGCGCGACGCCTGGGATCTGATCGTGACCTCGGGCGATGCCACGCAATATGCGCTGTTTTCCGGCACCTATGGCAGCCGGGTGGGTTTTATCGGGGCCGAGAAGGACGAGAGTTTCTTCACCGACCTGCCGCCCGACCTTTGGGCCGCGCCGATCACCCGGGTTCCGATCCCCGAGGCCGAGGTTCTGCTCTGCACCGGCCTCGCCCATGACCTGACCGAAACGCCCGAGGATTACCGCCTGCCCCTCGCCCAGGCGCGCAATGCCGGGCTGACGATGTTGTGCGCCAATCCCGACATCATCGTCGATCTTGGCGACAAAAGGCTTTACTGCGCCGGGGCCTTGGCGGCGGAGTATGAAAAGGCCGGCGGCAAGGCTTTGTATTTCGGCAAGCCGCATCCGCCGATCTACGACCTGGCGCGGCAGAAGCTGGGGCTCGACGCGCCCCGCATCCTCTGCATCGGCGACGGGCTCTGGACCGACATCAAGGGCGGCATGGCCGAGGGGCTGGACACGCTTTACGTCACCGGCGGGATTTCGGCGGCGGAATTCGGCCCGCCCGACACCCCCGACCCGGCCCGTGTCGCGGCCTTTCTCACCCGCGAGATGCTGTCGGCCACCTATGCGATTGCGGCACTGAAGTAACAAAATTGCCGATGATCGGCGCGTATCGCATCTTTCTTGCGACAACGAATTGACGCCGCAGCGCAGCATGGCTAGGCTTCGGGCATGGAGGGAATCATGTCCATTGCGCTTGCCCAAACCAACCACGCCCCCCGCTCGGTCTGCATCGAGGATATTGCCATCGGCATGACCTCGACCCGCACCAAGGTCATCACCGACCGCGACATCGCGCTCTTTGCCGAGGTCTCGACCGACCGCAACCCGGTGCACCTGGACGAGGATTACGCGCAGGGCACGATGTTCCACGGCCGCATCGCGCATGGCATGCTGACGGCGAGCCTGGTCTCGGCGGTGATCGGCGAGGAGCTTCCGGGCCATGGCACGGTCTACCTGGGCCAGAACCTGAAGTTCCTGGCCCCCGTCCGACCCGGCGATGCGCTGACCGCCGTGGTGAAAGTCACCGGCATCGACCATGCCCGGCGCCGGGGCACCCTTGAAACCCATTGCGCAGTCGGCAATACCGTGGTCCTGAAAGGCGAGGCGCTGGTTCTGGCGCCCTCGGCCAAACTGGACTGAGCGCGGGGGCGGCCCCCGCAAGGGGTGACATGCGAATCCACCACGGTTGGAAAGACCTGCAAGGGGCAGGCGGCGCCTCGGTGGCGATGGGCAATTTCGACGGGCTGCACCTGGGGCACCAGTCGGTGATCGACCTGGCGCGCGGGCGTGGACCACAAGACACAAGGCCCCTGGGTGTCGTGACCTTCGAACCCCATCCGCGGCAGGTCTTCGCCCCCGAGGCCCCGCCCTTCCGCCTGATGAATGCCGAGGCGAGGGCCAACCGCCTGGCCCGGCTGGGCGTCGAAGAGCTTTACGAGCTGCCCTTCGACGCCGCCCTCGCCGCCATGACCCCCGAGGCCTTCGTGACCGAGGTTCTGGGCGGGCTCGGCATCGCCCATGTCGTGGTCGGCGCCGATTTCTGCTTCGGCCGTGGCCGGTCGGGCACGGCGGCCGACCTGCAGCGCCTGGGCGCGGCGCAGGGCATCGCCGTGACCGTGGCGCCGCTGGTCTCGCATGACGGGGTCGAGGTCTCGTCGACCGCGATCCGCACCGCCCTGGCCGAGGGCCGCCCCCGCGATGCCGCCGCCATGCTGGGCCATTGGCACCGCATCGAGGGCGAGGTGATCCACGGCGAAAAGCGCGGCCGCGAGCTGGGCTATCCCACGGCCAATATGTCGGTCGCGGGGCTGCATCTGCCCAAGCTCGGCGTCTATGCGGTGAAGGTCGATATCCTGACCGGCCCGCAGGCCGGCAGCCATATCGGCGCCGCCTCGCTGGGGGTGCGGCCGCAGTTCGGCGGCACGGTGCCCAACCTCGAAACCTTCCTCTTCGACTTCAGCGGCGACCTTTACGGCCAGCATCTCTCGGTCGCCTTGGTCGATTACCTTCGGCCGGAAATGAAGTTCGACGGGCTGCAGGGGCTCTTGGACCAGATGGCCGCCGATTGCGACCGGGCGCGGGCCATCCTCGCCTGACCGGCATTTCGGTGCTTCAAATTGAAAGGGCTTTCCTTTCCCGGGAAGGCTTGCCAGATTGCCCGCCATGACAAAGCGCGACGAGTTCTGGACCCTGCCCCTGGCCAAGCTGAACCCCGAGGAATGGGAGGCTTTGTGCGACGGCTGCGGCAAGTGCTGCCTGAACAAGCTGGAATACGAAGACACCGGCGAGGTCGCCTTCACCCGGGTCTCGTGCAAGCTGCTGGATGCACAGACCTGCCGCTGCGTCGATTACGAGAACCGGCATCACTTCGTGCCGGAATGCGTGCGCCTCAGCCCCAAGACGCTGAAGCGCATCGGCTATTGGATGCCGCAGACCTGCGCCTATCGCCTGCGCTTTTACGACCAGCCTCTGCCCGACTGGCACCCGCTGCTGACGGGCGACCCCGAGAGCGTGCACAAGGCCGGGCAATCGGTGCGCGGCTGGATCGTCTCGGAACTCGCCGTGCCCGAGGACGACTGGGAAGATTACATCATCGAAGAGGGCCTCTGAATGTTCTTCGCCTCGGACAACACGTCAGGCGTGGCGCCGCAGGTCATGGCGGCGCTGACCAGGGCGAATGCGGGTTACGCGAAAAGCTATGGTGCCGATGCGTTGATGACGCGGGTGCGGGCGCGCATCCGCGACCTGTTCCAGGCGCCCGAAGCCGAGGTGCATCTCGTCGCCACCGGCACCGCCGCCAATGCCCTGGCGTTGGCCCTGGTCACCCCGCCCTGGGCCGCGGTCTTCGCCCATGAGGCCGCCCATATCAACACCGACGAATGCGGCGCGCCCGAGTTCTATACCGCGGGCGCCAAGATCGTGGGCATCCCGGGCGCCGATGGCAAGCTGACGCCCCAGGGCCTTGGCACGGCGCTGGAGCGGATCGGCGAAGCGGGCGTGCATGGCGTCCAGCGCGGCTGCCTGTCGCTGACCAATGTGACCGAGGCGGGCACGGTCTATACCCCCGCCGAGATCGCCGCCCTGACCGCGCTGGCCAAGGCCCGCGGCCTGCCCTGCCACCTGGACGGCGCGCGGTTTGCCAATGCGCTGGTCGCCACCGGCGCCTCCCCGGCCGAGATGACCTGGAAGGCGGGGATCGACGTCCTCTCCTTCGGCGGCACGAAGAATGGCTGCATGGGGGTCGAGGCGGTGGTGCTGTTCGACCCCGCCAAGGCCTGGGAGTTCGAGCTGCGGAGGAAACGCGCCGGGCATCTCTTCTCGAAACACCGCTTCCTCTCGGCGCAATTCGACGCCTATCTGGAGGGCGACCTGTGGCTGACCCTCGCGGCCCAGGCCAATGCGATGGGGCAAAGCCTGGTGCAGGGTCTGGCCCGCGTGCCGGGCGCGAGCCTGCGTCACCCCGCTCCGGCCAACATGCTCTTCCCCTGGCTCGCCCCCGGCACCAACGCACGCGCCGCCGCCCGCGGCGCGGTCTACTACGCGATGGAGGACCAGGGTCGCGAATACGCCCGCTTCGTCGCCAGCTGGTCCACGACGCAAGAGGATGTCGACCAGCTTATCGCTGCGCTGATACCTTAAGCGCAGCGCCCTGCAACGCGCCCCAAAGGCACAAAGCGGTGCCCGCATCGGCGCGCGCCCCCCTTGCTCCTTTCATACTGGTCTAAATATCCCACGGGAGGTGCGTCCATCGGTGCGCCATCGGTTCAAGAACCGATGGACGCGGGGGAGGGTGTGAAACCCTCCCCGGGGTGTCCGCAAAACCAAAGCCTCAGATCCCGAACTGCCCGCGCAACACGCCCGCCACCTCGGCCGGATGGGTCAGCGGCAGCATATGGCCCGCGCCCTCCACCACCAGCCGCTGCGCCCTCGGCATCCGCGCGGCCAGTGCCTCTTGGATCGCGGCGGCGATGGGCGGGCTGTCCGCGCCCTCCAGCAGGACGACCGGCATCTCCAGGCCCTCCAGCCCGCCCGGCACCAAAAGCCCCGCCGCATCCTCCATCAGCACCGGCCCCTGCGCCGCGATCAGCCCGATCCGCTCGCGCATGTAATCGACACTGCGCAGCGGCAGATCGGCCAGCGACGCCCCATTGCCCCAGTCGCCATGAAAGGCCTCCAGCGCGGCCTGGCTCTGGCCGTCATGGATCAGCGACTCGATGCGGCGATGGCGGGCATGGTAAAGCGCAAAGCGCGCATCGCCCGCCGCCCGCGCTGCGGCGAACAAAGGCGGCTCGATCAGCGTCAGGCTGCGCACCCGCTCCGGCGCGGTCAGCGCCATGCGCAAGGCCACCGTCGCCCCGAAGGAATGGCCCACCAGGTCGAACCGCGCGGGCGCCAGCGCAAAGGCCTCTTCGCAGGTCTGGTCATGCAGGTCGCGCCGCCCGTCCCACAGGTCTTGCCGCCCATGCCCCGCCTGGTCTGGCGCGATCAGCCGCCGCTCGGGCAGATGCTCGGCCACGGCCCCCCAGGCCCCGGCATGGGCCAAGGAGCAATGCAGCAAAAGCGCCGCCTCCGGCCCCTCGTGCCAGACGCGGTGAGGGATCACGACGGGTTGGAAATCCATAGGTCCATATCCTCCAGACGGTCCTGACCCCAGAACTTCTGGTCCTCTACAATAAAGAAGGGCACGCCGAAAACCCCGCGCGAGACGGCTTCTTCCAGGTTGGCACCATAGGTCTCGGCCGAGGACAGAAGCCCGCGATCGGCCAACCCCGGATCGAACCCCGCGCCCTCCAGCGCGCCCTTGATAACCGCGTCATCCGAGAAATCCCGCCCCTCGGCCCAGATCGCCCGGGAGATGGCGGTGACATAGGCGGCCAGGTCTCCACCCCCTGCCCTTTGCGCCGCAATCAGCGCATAGGCCGCCGGGGCCGGGTTCGCACCGCGATACGGCGGGTTCGGGTCCATCGGCAGCCCCAGCTTTTTCGCCTGCCGCGCGCGGTCCTGCGTGGCATAGTCGTTGCGCGAGGGGTGGCGCTCTTCGCGCACCTTGCCGCCCGTCCGCGGGAAGAGCTGCGCCACATCGACCGGCTTCAGCACAAGCTCGGCCCCATGCCGGGCCGCGATCTCCCAGGGGCGGCGGCCGGCCAGGTAGACATAGGGCGATTGCAGGGCCAGAAAGTAGTCGATCCGCGACATTTGGAAGCTCCGGTTAGCGGTCACACTGGTGGCCAAGACGTTAGAAGGTTGCTAAGCGGTGTCAACGCCACGAATCCCCAAGCTGGCCCCGCGGAAGGACCGAAAATGCCCGCCATGACCGAGCCGAAACTGATCGCCGGCAACGCCAACCTGACCCTCGCCAAATCCATCGCGCGCCGCATGTCGATGCACCGCGGCATGTCGGTCAGCCTGGTGGATGCGCGGGTCGAACGCTTCAACGACCAGGAAATCTTCGTCGAGGTCTATGAGAATGTCCGGGGCGAGGAC
>CAMFIX010000024.1 GCA_945952425.1 uncultured Pseudorhodobacter sp.
GGTCGAACCCTTCGTTGATCCGCTCCAGCGGCAGGACATGGGTGATCATCGGGTCGATCTCGATCTTGCCGTCCATGTACCAGTCCACGATCTTCGGCACATCCGTCCGGCCGCGGGCGCCGCCGAAAGCCGTGCCCTTCCAAACCCGCCCCGTCACCAGCTGGAAGGGCCGCGTCTCGATCACCGCGCCCGCCGGAGCGACCCCGATGATGATCGACTGACCCCAGCCGCGGTGGGTGCATTCCAGCGCATCCCGCATGACCTTCACATTGCCCGTGCAGTCGAACGAGTAATCCGCCCCGCCGATCTTGTCGAAGGGCGTCTTGGTCAGATCGACGATGGCCTGGACCACCGAGCCTTCCAGCTTCTTCGGGTTCACGAAATGGGTCATGCCGAAACGGCGGCCCCATTCCTCCTTGTCGTCGTTCAGGTCCACGCCGATGATCATGTCGGCGCCCGCGAGCTTCAGCCCCTGGATCACGTTCAGCCCGATCCCGCCCAAGCCAAAGACCACGGCCTTCGCGCCCGCCTCGACATTCGCCGTGTTCAGCACGGCACCGACGCCCGTGGTAACCCCGCAGCCGATATAGCAAATCTTGTCGAAAGGCGCATCCTCGCGCACCTTGGCCAGCGCGATTTCCGGCAGAACCGTGTGGTTGGCGAAGGTCGAGCAGCCCATGTAGTGGAAGATCGGCGTGCCATCCAGCATCGAGAAGCGCGTCGTCCCGTCGGGCATCAGCCCCTGGCCTTGCGTCGCGCGGATCGCGGTGCAGAGGTTGGTCTTGCGGCTCAGACACGAGGGGCACTCGCGGCATTCCGGCGTGTAAAGCGGAATGACGTGATCCCCCGGCTTCAGCGTCTTGACCCCGGGGCCGCATTTCACCACCACGCCCGCGCCTTCATGGCCGAGGATCGCGGGGAAGATGCCTTCCGGATCGGCGCCCGACAGGGTGAACTCGTCGGTGTGGCAGATGCCGGTGGCCTTGATCTCGATCAGAACCTCGCCTTCCTTGGGGTCGTCGAGGTTGACCTCCATGACCTGCAGGGGTTGACCGGCGGCGACGGCGACGGCGGCACGGGTGCGCATGAAACTTCTCCCAAGTGGTTTTCCGCAAAATCCCGCGAATGCCCCGGAAAAGCAACGCCGTTCCCGCCGCTTTGCAGGGGTTTTCCCGACATGAGTGTCGGGTTCGTCGCCCAACTTGTCAGAAAACGAATTTTCGGCGAAAATTCGCTCTCCCCCACCGGATGGAGAGTGCCATGCGCCGCCTGTTGCCCCTGACGCTGCTTTTGGCCGGCTGTTTCGGTCGGGATATCGTGGTCGAGCCCTCGGAGCCGGTCGATTGTGGGGCCGCCGCCCTGCAAAGCCTCGTCGGCCAGCCGCTGGCCATGCTGCCCGGCACCGCGACGCATGTCCGGGTGCTGCATCCCGGAGATGCCGCGACGATGGATTACTCGGAAAGCCGGCTGAACGTGACCGTGGACAAGGCCGACAAGATCACCGCCCTGACCTGCGGATAAGAAAACGCCCCGAGCGAGGCTCGGGGCGCGCCTTTGATGGGGCTTTACGAGGCCTTGTAGGCGGTGTGGCAGGCCTTGCAGGTGCCGCCGATGGCGCCGAGGCCCGCGCCGATCGTGTCCTTGCTGGTGGTGTCGAGCGCGGCGGCCGCCTTGCCCAGGTCACCGGCCTTGGCGACGAAATCGTCCCAGGCGGTCCAGATTTCCGGCTTGGAATGGCTGGCCGGGTCGGTGGCATTGTTCTTCCAGGCGGCGGCGATGCCGGCGGCGTCGTCGACCAACTGCTTCTTGGCGGCTTCGGCCTTGGCGGCGTCGAAGGCCTCTTTCCCGCTGGCCATGTCGCCCAGCGTCTTCATCGCCCCGCCATTGGCTTCCATCAGCTCTTGGCGCGCCTTGACGTCAGGATCTTTGGCGCCCTCGGCAAAAGCGATGCCCCCGGCGAGAATCGCGCCCAGAACCATCAGTTTGGCTGCAATTTTCATTGTCTTGCTCCCTTCAGGAATGATTGTTCGACTATAGGACGGCCCTTGTGACGCTGATACGGACTTTGGTCTGAAAGCCGGTCCATCACGGAGTTGTCATCGCGGGCGCGGTCAAACCGCCCCCGCAATCAGCACGGCACGGAAATCGTTCACATTGGTCAGGGTCGGGCCGGTCACCACCTGGTCGCCCAGCGCGGCAAAGAAAGTATGGGCGTCGTTGCGGTCCAGGAAATCCTGTGCAGCCAGGCCCTTGGCCCTTGCCCGGGCCAATGTGTCGGGCCCGATCACGGCGCCCGCGACCTCGGCCGCGCCATCCACGCCATCGGTGTCGCAGGCCAGGGCATGGACCGCGGCCCCCTGCAGGGCCAGGGCCAGCGCCAGGGCGAACTCGGCATTCGGCCCGCCGATCCCGTTGCCGCGCCGGGTGACCGTCAGCTCTCCGCCCGACAAAAGCAGCCGCGGGCCGGGGGTTTTGCGAATCATTTCGGCCATGGCGCGGGCGACCTCGCGCGCCTCGCCCTCCAGCGCGTCGCCAAGCACGGTGACCGGCACGCCCTGCGCCTCGGCCAGGGCGCGCGCGGCGGCCAGCGATTGCGACGGGGCGGCGTAAAGCCGGTTCGTCACGCGCGCCAGCCGGGGATCGCCCGGCGGCACCACGCCAGAGCGGGCGAGCGCCGCGGGCACCGGGATGCCCCAGCGCCGCAGGATCGCCTCGGCATCGGCGGCGGTCGTCGCATCGCCCACCGTCGGGCCAGAGCCGATCAGCCGCATCTCGTCGCCCGGCACGTCCGAGATCATCAGGGCCAGCATCTGCGCCGGGCAGGCGGCGGCCAGCTGCCCGCCCTTCACGCGGGACAGGTGCTTGCGGACGACATTCATCTCGCCGATGGGCGCGCCAGAGGCCAGAAGTGCCGCATTCACCGCCTGTTTCTCGGCCAGGGTCATCCCCAAGGCCGGGGCGCAGAGCAAGGCCGAGGCGCCGCCCGAGATCAGCGCCAGGACGAAATCGTCAGGCGAAAGCCCCGCGACCAGCTCCAGCATCCGGCCCGTCGCTGCGACCCCGGCCGCATCGGGCACCGGATGGGCGGCTTGCACGATCTCGACATGACAGGGGCGTTGATAGCCGTAGCGCGTGATGACAAGCCCCTCGCAGGGGCCCCAGGCGGCCTCGACCGCCTCGGCCATCCGGGCGGAGGCCTTGCCCGCGCCGATCACGACCACGCGGCCCGGCGGGCGCGGTGGCAGATGGGCGGCCAGGGAGGCCATCGGGTCGGCCACCTCGACCGCGCGGGCGAACAGCGCCCGCAGAAACGCCTGCGCGTTCAGCACGGCAGGTCAAAGACCAGGATGCCGTCGATCCCGCCCTCGGCATGGGCGACAAGCTGCCCGCCAAAGGCCTTGTGCTCGGCGTCTTCGGCATAGGTCGCCAGGGCCGCCCAATCGGCGAAGTCGATGGTGAAACCGTGCAGAAACCCGCGCTCGATCTTCTCGGGGCTTTCGGACCGGCCCGCGTGATAGGCGAACCCCAGCCGGTCGGCCAGCGGCCCCAGGGCCCCGAAAATCCCCGCGATTTTCCCCTCGCTGACATCGGGGCGGAAGCGGATCAGGACGATGTGGCGGATCATCAGAGGGCTCCGATATGGGCGGCAGCGCGCAGGGCAAGCGCCGCGATGGTCAGCGAGGGATTCACGGCGGCAGAGGTCGGCAGGACAGAGGCGTCGACGACATAGAGGTTTTCCAGATCATGCGCCTTCAAGTCCGGCGTGACAACCGAAGTCGCCGGGTTCTCGCCCATCCGCAACGTGCCGCATTGATGCGAGGGGAGCTTCTTCTCGTAGGTTTTGGACAGAACCAGCGGCCAGCCCGCCTTGCGGAGCGCGGTCTTCAGCCGCTCGGTCAGGATCTGGTGGGCGCGGAAGTTCGACCGCCGCCACTGCAGCACGATCCGCCCGTTCTGCCACAGCACCCGGCTGTCGGGCTGGGGCAGGTCTTCGGACATGGTCATCATATGCATCGTGTGATCGGCGAAATGGCCCGCGAACCAGCGCGGCAGCCCCGCCTCGGCCGCCATGATCGGCCCGGTGATCCGGCCCAGCATCTGCACATTGCCCAAGGGCATATCCCCCGGCCCGCCACGCAGATACCAGTCGTTGAAGCCGATGGTCTTCTCGTAGACGGTCGTATTCCGGCGGAACGGGCTATAGGCGATCACGGCCGAGATATTGTGGTTCATGAAGTTCCGACCCACCTGGTCGGAGGAATTGGCAAGCCCGCTTTCCAACAGCAGCACCGTCGATTGCACCGCCCCGGCGCAGAGGCAGACCACCGGCGCCCGCAGGATTTCCCCGCCGACCTGCACCCCGGTCACCCGGCCGTTTTCGGCCAAAAGCCGCGTCACCCGCGCCCCGGTGCGCAGCCGCACATTGGGATGGGCCAGCGCCTGGTTCAGCACCGTCTCGGCATCCTTCTTCGCCCCGGTCGTGTCGGGGAAAGCGTCCCAGGTCGTCGGCGCGCGCTTCAGCCAGGCGTCGATGTCCACGGCCAGGGGCGTCGGCCCCACGCGCAGCCCCTGCGCCCGCAGCCGACGGGCAAGATCGGCGACCGAGGGCTCATCCGGCACCGGCGGATAGGGATAGGGCGTCGAATGCGGCGGCTCGGTCGGGTCGTGGCCCAAGGCACCGCGCACCTGGTACAAAGCCTCGGCGCGGCCATACCACGGCTCCAGCTCTTCATAGCCGAAGGGCCAGCCTGGGGTCGTGCCCTCCAGATGCTTCAGCGGGTGAAAATCCTCGGCCCGGTAGCGCAAAGTCACCGCGCCGTAGAATTTCGTATTGCCCCCGACGAGGTAGTAATTCCCCGGGTGGAACTCGTTGCCCTCCTGGTCCAGCCAGCGTTCGTCCGGCTTGAAATGGCTGCGGCCGAAGATCGCCTCGGCATCCCGCGCCTCGGGACTGTCGGGCAGCCTATCGCCGCGTTCGAGAATCAGCACGCTTTTGCCCGAGGCCGCCAGCCCATAGGCCAGGCTCGCGCCCCCCATGCCAGAGCCGATGATGATGATGTCCGCGTCCATGGTCCCCCCTTTTGCGAAGGCTAGCCCAAGCCTTTCGCCTTGTCTCATCTTTGTGAGCCTGCAAACCCTTGCGGCTGGCGCCCAAAGGCGGAAAGTGCAAAGCATGACAATCGCGCTGAACCCCTCCTCGATGCGGAGGGTCGTGCCGCTGATCGTGGCGGTCGCCCTCCTGATGGAAAACATCGACAGCTCGGTCCTTTCGACCTCGCTTCCGGCGATGGCCCTGGACCTGTCTACCGATCCGATCCACCTGAAACTGGTGCTGACGAGCTACCTGCTGGCCTTGGCCGTCTTCATCCCGGCCTCGGGCTGGGCGGCGGATCGGTTCGGCGCGCGGCATGTGTTCCGCATGGCGATTGCGGTCTTCACCCTGGGCTCGGTCGCCTGCGGCCTGTCGAATTCGCTGTGGGAGCTGGTGATCGCCCGCACCCTGCAGGGGATCGGGGGGTCGATGATGGTGCCGGTCGGGCGGCTGATCGTGCTGCGTTCGGTGCCCAAGGCCGGGCTGGTCGGCGCCATGGCCTGGCTGACGGTGCCCGCGCTGATGGGGCCGGTGGTCGGGCCCTTGCTGGGCGGCTGGATCACCACCTACTGGACCTGGCGCTGGATCTTCTGGATCAACATTCCCCTGTCGGTCGTGGGGCTGGTGCTGGCGACGCTGTTGATCCCCGACATCCGCGAAGAGGCCAGGGCGCGCTTCGACTGGACCGGATTTCTGATGGCCGGGCCGGGGCTGGCGGCGTTTCTGACCGGGGCGACCCTGGCGGGCCTCAGCCTCGCGCCGCCGCTGTTGGTGGCGGGGCTGCTGGTGGGCGGGATGGGGCTTTTGGCGGCCTTCATCGTCCATGCGCGGCGTGTGGCCGAGCCCTTGCTGGACCTCAACCTCTTGCGGCTGCCGACCTTCCGCATCTCGGTCACCGCGGGGACACTGTTCCGGGTGGGGGTCGGTGCCTTGCCCTTCCTGCTGCCGCTGATGTTCCAGATCGGCTTCGGCCTGTCGGCCTTCGCTTCCGGCGCGCTGACCTTCGTCAGCGGCTTTGGCGCCATGGCGATGAAATTCGCGGCCCAGCCGCTCTTGCGGCGCTTCGGCTTCCGCGGGGTTCTGATCGGCAATGCAGTGGTGGCGGCGGCTTTGGGAGGCGTTCCGGCCTTCTTCACGCCCCTGACCCCCGCGCTGGTCATCCTGGCGCTTCTGTTGATGGGCGGCCTCTCGCGCAGCCTGCAATTCACCGCGCTGAACGCCATCGCCTATGCCGATGTCCCGAAGGAAAGGCTCTCTTCGGCGACCTCCTTCAGCTCGGTCCTGCAGCAGCTTTCGGGGTCGTTGGGGATCACGGTGGCGGCCATGTCGCTGGAGCTGGCCGGCGCGTTGCGCGGCACGGCGGCGACCGACCTCGGCAACTTTCCCTACGTCTTCGCGGTCATCACGGTTCTGGCGGTCTCTTCGGCGCTGCTCTTCCTGACGCTGGACCGCAGCGCGGGCGAGGCGCTGGTGGACCGGCGTTGACAAGCCGCGCCCGGGGGCGTTCTTTGGCGGCAAAGGAGATTTCGGATGGAAATTACCGTCGCCTTCGACCGCCCCGAAGAGGGTCCGCGCTCTGGCCCCGTGACGGTCGGCTGGTTCCTGACCTCGGACAAGGGGGCGGTGCTGTATGATCCGCCCGAACGGCTGATCTTCCGCCAGACCAACAAGGCCCATGCCAAATCCGCCAGCCGCTGCCCGGCGGTGATCCAGATGGAAAGCCGGTATTTCGTGGTGAAGTGCCCCTTCGACTTGGCAATAGGCTTTGGCCGGGACGACAAGGGCAGGCCGCATCTGATCAACCGCCAGGGCGCGGCCTCGCCCGTGCGGGGCAACAAGCTGAACGAATTGCTGACCCTGGTGGCCGAGGCCGAGTGGCGCTATCCCGACCGGCCGACCGTGCAGCTGTCGCTGCCCTACTGCTTCATCGCCGACGAGCTGGTTTATATCTCCCAGATCGGCACTTTCGCGCATTACCGCAAAGACCCCCTGCCCGGCACGATCTTCGGCGGGCGCTTCCCGCTGAACGCCTGGCCGAGGCCGCTGATGTGGGCCTTCGAATGGCACGAGCCGGAGAAAGACATCGTCCTGCGCCGCGGCGAGCCGCTGTTTTACTGCCAGTTCGAGGCGGAAGGTCCGGATCGCCCCGTCTCGGTCGTCGAGGCCGAACGGACGCCGGAATTGCAGAAATACATGGAGCAGATCGGCGGCGTGGTAAACTATGTGAACCAGACTTTCGGGCTGTTCAAAGCGGCGGAGGCGCTGCGCCCGGCGAAGCTTTTGACGCCGAAAGCCCGGGAGTAACGGCGGGGTTCACCCCGCCACCCGCCGCGCCATCAACGCCCCGTGCAGCCCCGGGCTTGCGACGATCAGCCCCTCCGCCTGCGGATGCGCCGCGTTGTACCGCAACGCCCGTCCCGCCCCGTCGCTGACCGCCACCCCGGCCCGTTCGGCGATCAAGGCCCCCGCCGCCGTATCCCATTCCCAGGCCGGTCGCTGCGAGATCAGCGCGTCGAAGGCCCCCTCGGCCACCAGGCAAAAGCGCCAAGCCAGCGAGGCGCGGAAGTGGCGCTTCACCTCCGGCACGCCGCCGGGCCAAAGCCCGGGCTCCAGCGCCGCGCGGTTGGCCAGCACCTGCGGCAGCCCGTCGGGCCGACACCCCGCAATCACCGCACCGTTCTTCGTCGCGGGCCCCTCGGCCTCGGCCGTATAGGTCAGCCCCATGGCGGGCAGATGCACCACCCCGGCCACCGGCCTCCCCCGCCGGACGACGGCCAGCGAGACCGAAAAGCTCTCCGCCCCTTCGATGAAGCTGCGGGTGCCGTCGATCGGGTCGAGGATGAACAGCGCCTCGCGCCCCAGCCTCTCGGCGCTGTCTTCGCTTTCTTCCGACAGCCAGCCATAGTCCGGCCGCGCCGGACGCAGCAGCGCCTCAAGCTGCGCGTTCACGGCAAGGTCGGCCTCGGTCACCGGACCCTGGCCGTCGGGCTTCTCCCAGACTTGCGGCGCGCGGCGCCAGAAACGCAAGGCCGTCGCCCCCGCGGCCTCGGCCGCCTGCACCAGCAACGAAAGGTCAGGCCCCGGCAAGCATCAGCCCTTCGACCAGAAGCGAGGGCACCCGCGTCCCGTGATGCGGCTTGGCGTCATTGGCGGGAAGGATCGTCTTCAGCATGTCCAGGAGGTTGCCCGCGATCGTGCATTCGTTGACCGGGCCGGTCACCACCCCGTTCTCCACCCAGAAGCCGCTCGCACCGCGCGAGTAATCCCCCGTCGTCGGGTTGATGGTCGAGCCGATCAGCGAGGTCACCCAAAGCCCGGTGCCCATCTGGGCGATCAGGTCCGCGCGCGTAAGCACCCCCGGGGTCAGGTCGATGTTGGTGGTCGAGGGCGAGGGCGGCGCGCCCGTCCCCCGCGTAGCATTGGCGGTCGAGTCCATCCCCAGCTTGCGCCCCGTCGCCAGGTCCAGCGTCCAGCCCATCAGCACGCCGTCATCGACCAGCGCGCGCCGCGCCGTCGCCAGCCCCTCGCCGTCGAAGGGGCGAGAGCCCGAGATGCGCCGCCGCAGCGGGTCTTCCACCACCGACAGCCCTTTCGGCAAGACCTGCGCCCCAAGCTTGTCGCGCAGCCACGACGTCCCGCGCACGATCATCGACCCGTTGGCCGCCATCACCAGATGCCCGATCAGCGAGGCCGCGACCCTTTCGTCGAAGACCACCGGAAAGGCCCCGGTCGGCGGTTTCTTCGCCCCCAGCCGCTGCAGCGCCCGTTCCGCGGCCAAAGCCCCGATCTCGGCCGCACCCGGCATGTCGGCGGCAAAGATCCGCCCCTCGGCGGCCCAGTCGCGCTCCATCCCGGTGCCTTCGCCGACGAAGGCCACGGCCGACAGGGAATGCGAGGTCCGGCCATAGCCGCCGGAAAACCCGTTGCTCATCGCCAGGTGGATGGCGCGGCGGGAATAGCCCGCCGAGGCCTCGACCTGCACCACCCCCGGCGCCATGGCCGCAGCTTCGACCGCGCGGGCGGCCTCTTCCAAGGCGGCGGCAGAGGGTTCTTCGGCCGGGTCCGACAGTTCCAGCGCCGCCGCATCCCAGTTTTTCGCCAGCTGATCCGGCGAAGCCAGCCCCGCCGTCGCATCCTCCGGCGCCTCGCGGGCCATTGCGACGGCGCGTTCGGCCAGCCGCTCCATCGTCGCGGCCGAGATGTCGGAAGCCGACACGCAGGCCTGCCGCCGCCCCATCAGCACGCGCAACCCGATCTCGACGCCTTCGGCCCGTTCGGCCTGCTCCAGGGCGCCCTTGCGGATGTCGATGGACTGGCTTTGACCATGGACGGCAATGGCATCCGCCGCCTCGGCCCCGGCCTTTTGTGCCGCGGCCAGAAGGCGGGCGGTCAATGCGTTCAAATCATGCATGGGGATTCCCCTTTCGCTGCCAGATATGGGCGAAAGGCGGGAAGACCTCAAGGGATGCGCCCTTCGGCGCGGGCCTCAAGGCTTGCGCCCGGACGCGCGGCAGCCTAGGCCTTGGCGCGGAGGTGCCCCATGACCGGCGAGAGCTATTTCCTGTATCACTCCATCGGCCAATACCCGGCCAAGGCCCGCGACCTGGCGGCGGCGATGGCCGACTTCGCCTTGTGCTGGGGCACGGCGGACGATGGGCAATGGGCCCATGTCCTGCCCAGGCGCCAACGCTTCATCGACCGCTGGAGCGCGATCCTGAACGCCGCGCCGGGCTCGGTGACCACGTTCGAAAGCGTGACCCAGGCCTTCCACGCGCTGCTGATCGCGCTGCCTGCGGGCCATCTGCGGGGCAAGAAGGTGCTGGTGGCGGCGGATTGCTTTCCGTCGAACCATTTCCTTCTGCAGGGCATGGGCGAGAAATACGGCTTCACCCTGAAAACGGTCCCCCTGCGCCAGGGCGCCGCCCATGTCGAGGAGGAGGACTTCCGCGACGCCTGGACGCCCGACGTCGGCCTGGCCTTGCTGACCTGGGTGTCCTCGACGACCTCGGCCCGGATCGACTTGCCGGCGATGGTTGCGCATGGTCGCCGGATGGGCAGCCTGATCGGGGTGGATATCACGCAAGCCGCCGGGCTTCTGCCCTTCGACGTCATGGCGGGAGAGGTGGATTTCGCGGTATCCACCAGCCTGAAGTGGATGTGCGGCACGCCGGGCGCCGGGGTGCTTTACCTCTCGCCCCGGCTGATCCCGCATTGCCAGCCCGAACTGCGCGGCTGGTTCAGCCAGGAGAACCCGTTCAACTGGGATATCGCGGCGTTTTCCTATGCCCCCGACATCCGCCGCTTCGACAATGGCACGCCCGGGGTGATGGCGGCGGTGGCGAGCCTTCCGGCGCTGGAGTGGCATGCGGCGCAGGACAAGGGCGCGATCCTCGCCCATAACCGCAAGCTGACGGCGGGGCTGATCGCGATGGCCGACGAGATGGCCTTGCCCCTGGTCACCCCGCGGGACGCGGGCAAGCGCGGCGGCTCGGTCATGGTCAAGCTGCCCGACAGCCGCCCGGCGAAAGCGGTGGTCGATGCCCTGCGCGCCCAGGGCGTCACGACCGATGCCCGCGGCCAGACCCTGCGGCTTTCGCCCGGGGTGATGACGACCGAGGCCGGGCTGTCCCGGCTGGCCACGGCGCTGAAGGCCCTGCTTTAGAGGCCCGCGCCATAGGCCGCCTCGACCTCGGCCCGCAGCGTCAGAAGCGCGGGGGCCAGCTCGGCCCCCAGCCGCAGGAAGCGCGGCGTGGGCATGGCGATGGCCAAAGCCAGCTCTGCCCCGCCCAAGGGGGGCAGAGCCACCGCCATGGCCGAGGCCCCCTCGCCGTATTCGTCGCGATCGGCAAAGACCCCCTCGGCCGCTGCCACCCCCGCCAGAACCCGCGCCGGATCGGTCTCGGTCCGCGGGGTAAAGGCCTGCAGCCCACCCGACAGAACCGCCATGGCCTGCTCTGGGGCCAAGAGCGACAGATGCGCCTTGCCCGCGGCCGTGCAATGCCAGGGCAGCTCCTTGCCGACGTAAGAGGTCACCCGGATCGCATCATGGCTGGCCAACTGCTCGATCACCACGATGCGCGCGCCCTCGCGCATCGTCAGGTCCAGGTTGTCGGGAAAGCGCGCATGCAGCGCCTGCAGGAAGGGCCGCATCAGCGCCCGCACGTCCAGCCGCACCCGCGCGCCCAGCCGCGCCAGCTCCATCCCCAGCCAGGCGCCCTGCTGCCCGAAGGCCTTGACCACCAGCCGTTCCTGCGCCAGCACCCCCACCAGCCGCTGCACGGTCGAGCGCGGCAGCCCGGTCATCGCCGCCAGCTGCCCGAAGCTCGCCCCCGGATGTTCGGCCAAGGCGCGCAGGATGGCCACCGCCCGCGCGATGCTTTGCCCGTCGCTTCTGCGGTGATCCTCAGCCATCGGCGGCCTCGATTCTCGGCGCGATCCTGCGTCGCACCAACCTAGCACGAAAACGTTTGCGATCCCAGCGGGGCCGGATCGCGATTGCAGGCCGCGCCGTCCTGGGCGAAAACCGGGCAGGCCGGTCGTTCGACGGCTGCAAGCCCCGGCGGCGCCCGCCCGTCGGCCCGATCGACCCGGAGGTCTGAATGGACGCCTATATCTGCGACTATATCCGCACGCCCATCGGGCGTTTCGGCGGCGCGCTGGCCATGGTGCGCACGGACGATCTGGCCGCCGTGCCTTTGCGCGCGCTGATGGCACGACATGCCGCGCTGGATTGGGCCGCGGTCGAGGATGTGATCCTGGGTTGCGCCAACCAGGCGGGCGAAGACAACCGCAACATCGCGCGGATGGCGGCTCTGCTGGCGGGCCTGCCGGTTGCGGTGACCGGGACGACGGTCAACCGGCTCTGCGGCTCGGGCATGGATGCGGTGCTGATCGCGGCGCGGCAGATCAAGGCGGGCGAGGCCGACCTTTTGATCGCGGGGGGCGTCGAAAGCATGTCGCGCGCGCCCTTCGTGATGCCCAAGGCGGAAAGCGCTTTCTCGCGCGCGGCCGAAATCCATGACACGACCATCGGCTGGCGCTTCGTCAACCCGGTGATGCAGGCGCAATACGGCGTCGAGTCGATGCCCGAAACCGGCGAGAATGTCGCGGAGGATTATGCCGTCTCGCGCGCGGATCAGGACGCTTTCGCGCTGCGCAGCCAGGCCCGGGCCGCGGCGGCACAGGCGAACGGACGGCTGGGGACCGAGATCGCCCCGGTGACGATCCCGCAGCGCAAGGGCGAGGCTCTGGTCGTGGCGCAGGACGAACATCCCCGCGCCACGACGCTGGAGGCGCTGGCCAAGCTGCCGACCCCTTTCCGCAAGGGCGGCACGGTGACGGCGGGCAATGCCTCGGGCGTGAACGACGGGGCGGCGGCGCTGATCGTCGCCTCGGGGGCCGCGGTGAAGCGCCACGGCCTGACCCCCATCGCCCGCGTGCTGGGCGGCGCCACGGCGGGCGTGCCGCCGCGGATCATGGGGATTGGCCCGGCCCCGGCCTCGGCACGGCTGCTGGCGCGGCTGGGGCTGACGGTCGATGCGCTTTCGGTGATCGAGCTGAACGAGGCCTTCGCGAGCCAGGGCCTGGCCACGCTGCGCCAGCTGGGGATCGCCGACGACGACCCCCGCGTGAACCCCAACGGCGGCGCCATCGCTTTGGGCCATCCCTTGGGCATGACCGGCGCCCGTATCACCGGCACCGCCGCCTTGCAGCTGAAGCCCGGGCAGATCGCGCTGTCGACCATGTGCATCGGCGTGGGCCAAGGCATCGCCATCGCGCTGGAGGGCTGCTAACGCCGTCTTCCCTTGCCCGGGGCCTTCCGCGACCGGGCGAGTTTCTCGGAATTCGCCCGCTCTTCCTCCAAAAGCTTCTGCCAGCGCGCCACCCGTTCCGCCGCCACGGCCCCCGCGGCCACCCCGGCCTTGACCGCGCAGCCGGGCTCGCCCCCATGGCGGCAGTTCGAGAATTTGCACCCGGTCGCCAGCTCCGCCAGGTCGTCGAAGAGCGCGAGGATGCCCTCTTCGGCATCGGTCAACTGGATCTCGCGCATGCCGGGCGTGTCGATCAGCCAGCCGCCGCCGCTCATCGCCACCAGGTAGCGCCCGGTCGTCGTATGGCGCCCCTTGGCATCGTCGTCGCGAATGTCCTGCACCGCCGCCGCCCCCCCGGTCAGCGCATTGGCAATCGTCGTCTTGCCGACCCCCGAAGAGCCCAAAAGCGCCACGGTCCGCCCCGGCCCCGTCCAGGGCGCCAACGCGCCGGAGACATCGCCGCGCTTGGCATCCAGCACGACGACGGCCAGATCGCGCGCCAAACCCGCGGCCCGGCTGCGAAAACCTTCGGGATCGTCGGCCTGGTCGGCCTTGGTCAGAACCACCACCGGCTCCACCCCGGCCTGCGCTGCCAGCACCAGAAACCGCTCCATCCGCCCCGGGTTGAAATCGGCATTGCAGGACGAGACGACGAAGAGGCAATCGAGATTGGCCGCGATCAGCTGCCGGGCAAGCCCGGTGCCCGCCGCCTTGCGCTGCAGCAGGCTCCGCCGCTCCAGCACGGTCATGACCACCGGCCCCTCGGCCAAGACCCAGTCGCCCACCGCGATCTCGCCGGTCGAAAGACTGGAATGCGGGATCAGCTCTTCCGCCCCCCCGGGCCCCAGGGCCACCAGCCGCGCCCGATGCACCGCCGAAACCCGCAAGGGCCGGCCCGCACCACCCTGGCGCGCGAAATCATCCCCCCAACCGAGGGCCGTCAGATCATCCATGTCGTCAAATCCCGCTGCATGCGTCGCGCGGAGACATCTCCGCAGAAGATGGCGGGAAAACCCTCAGCCCCGCCGCGCCTGGAGGAAAGCAAGATCGGTCATGACATCCTCCTGCATGGGGTGGGG
>CAMFIX010000025.1 GCA_945952425.1 uncultured Pseudorhodobacter sp.
AGATCATGCCTAGTCTCGTGGGCTCGGAGATGTGTATAAGAGACAGGGATCACCATGGCCGAGATCTTGCCGCTTTGCATGACCGGGATGACGAACTGGTTGGAAAGCTTGGCGAATTCCGGCAGGACGGCAGGCTCGCCCGGCTTGGCCTCGGCGGCATGCGCCTCGGCGGGGGCGGCGCCGGCCGCGGGGGCCGCCGGGGCAGGGCGCAGGAAATAGCCCGCGCCCGCCCCGATCAGAAGGCCGAGAAGTCCAAGGATGACGGGGAGGATTTTGCGGATCATGGTCAGAACGGCATGATCTGGTCGGTGACCTGCTGACCCCAGGGCGGGGATTGCACGTCCGAAATCATCCCCTCGCCGCCATAAGAGATCTGCGCATTGGCAATCTTGTCATAGGCGACCTCGTTCTGGCGCGAGATGTCGTCGGGCCGGATATAGCCCGAAACGACCAGGTCGCGCATCTCGTCGTTGACGCGCACCTGCTGCAGCCCCTCGATCCGCAGAACGCCGTTCGGCAGCTCTTCGACGATGGTGGCGGCCAGGCGCAGCGTCACCTTCTCGTTCCGCGTGATGTCGCCGGTGCCCGAGAATGTGGAGTTCGAATTGGTCGAAACCAGGCTCGACGAGGTCGCCCCCTTGGGCAGGACCGCCGCATCCAGCCGCTGGGGAATGCCGAGCAGCTGGGGAATCCCGGCGGTGGCCGAAGACTTGCGCGTGCGGCCCGAACTGTCCTTGAGCGTGGCCTGGTCGTTGATCTGCACCACGACGGTCAGGATGTCGCCACGATGGCTGGCGCGGTGATCGCCCAGCAGCGACGAGCGTTGCGAGGTCCAGAGCGAAGAGGCGCCGGTCGGCGTGCGCGGCAGGTTGCTTTCGGGCAGGGCGGAATACATCGCAGCGCGTTCGTTGCTGGCATCCAGCGGCGAAAACTCTGGCGCGCGGCCAACGTGGTCAAGCCGACCGCAGCCGGCAAGCATCAGGCAGAGAACGATTTTCTTCTTCATTGGGTCATTCCTTGGCTTGCGCCGACGCGGATCGTGCCATCGTCGGACACGGTCCCGGTGACAGTCTGGCGCGATGAGAGGTTCATCACGCGAATGGGATCGCCCGCTCCGCCGCGGTCGAGCGCGCGGCCGTCGACGCTGATCGTCAGCCCGCCGGTCTGGAAGAGGAGGGTCACTTTCTGATTGCGGTCGACCAGGGTCGGCGCGCCGAGATCCTCGGCGCGGATCGGCCGACCGGCGTAAAGGGTCACCTTGGTCTCGCGGCCGATGGCCTGGTCGGCCGTGGCGATGGCGCCCGGAATCTCGGCCGCGACCGGGGTGACATCTTCGGCCGCCAGCACGGTCTGCGCCTTGATCGTGCGGCTGGCGACCATGCTGTCGGCGAAGGCCGGTCCGGCAAGAAGGCAAAGGAGAAGGGCCAGGCGCATCACTTCACCTGCGTCGTGGTCGCCATCATCTCGTCGGCGGCGGTGATGACCTTGGCGTTCAGCTCGTAGCCGCGCTGGGCCTTGATCAGCTCGGTGATCTCGGCCACGGCATCGACGGAGCTTTCCTCCAGATAGCCCTGGCGCAAGGTGCCGAACCCGTCCACTGCAGGCGTGCCGGTGATCGGCGGACCTGAAGCCTCGGTCTGCAGGAAGAGGTTGGACCCGGTCGCTTCAAGCCCCTTTTCGTTGGTGAAGGTGGTCAGCGAGAACTGGCCCAGCAAGGTCGGATCGACCTGGCCCTCGAAATAGGCATAGACCTCGCCATTGCCATTCACCGCGATGCGCGAGGCATCGGAGGGAATCGTGATCCCCGGGTTCACCTGGTAGCCGTCCGAGGTGACGATCAGCCCATCGGCCGAGCGTTTCAGCGACCCGTCGCGGGTATAGGCCGTGCCGCCCGAGGGCAGGGTGACCTCCAGGTAGCCCTTGCCGTCGATGGCGAAATCGAGGTCGCCATTGGTCTGGGTCAGCGAGCCCTGCTTCAGCACGACCGACACCGAGGAGGGCCGCACGCCCATCCCCATCTGTACGCCGGTCGGCAGCATCGTGCCGCTTTGCGAGGAAATCGCGCCGGGTTTTTGCACCTGTTCGTACATCAGGTCGGCAAAATCGGCGCGCCGGGCGTTGTAGCCCGTCGTAGACATGTTGGCCAGGTTGTTCGAGACGACATCGACCTTCATCTGCTGGGCCGACATGCCGGTCGCGGCGATTTGCAGCGCGTTCATGGGTTACTCCTAGCGTCCAAGGGTCTGGATGACGTTGCGGGCGCGGTCATCCTCGCGGTCGAGAAAGCTTTGCCCCAGCTGATAGGCGCGCTGGACCGAGATCATCGTGGCGATCTCGTTGATCGGGTTCACGTTGCTCTCTTCCAGGTAGCCCTGCATGATCTTGCCGTCCGGGGCCGGCTGATAGCCCGAGGCGGTGAAAAGCGTGCCCTGCTGGTGGGTCAGCGACAAAGGATCGGTCGCGGTCCACAGGCCGAGCTTGCCCAAGGGCTTGCCATCGGCCGAGATCGTGCCGTCCTGCGCGACGGCGACCTTGCCGACACTCGGCGGGATCGCGATCTGCGAGCCGCTTTCGTCCAGCACCTGGAAGCCGTCGGCCGTCTGCAGCGTGCCATCGGCGCCGAGGGTGAAGGCCCCGGCGCGCGTCAGCATCTGCTGGTTGTTCGGGCCCTGGACCATGAAGAACCCGTCGCCCTGGACCGCAAGGTCGAAGGCCCCGCCAGTCTGGCTTAGCCCGGATTGCATGATGTCCACGACCCGCCCATTGCCGTAACCGATCGACAGCGAGGGGCTGTCGCCGGTCTTGGCCACCCATTCGGAAAATACCGTGCCCTCCCGCTTGAACCCGGTGGTATTGGCGTTCGCGATGTTGTTCGCGATCGTATCCATCTGATTCAAAAGGCCGGTTTGGCGCGAGAGGGTGATGTAGCCGGTCGAATCCATCTTATCCTCCCGCGATGAGGGGCAGGATTGACCCGTTGAAGAAGGTCAGGAGCGTCGAGGTCATGAAGCTCATCGAGACCCAGAAGACCAGCATCATCGCCGCGACTTTCGGCGCGAAGGTGAGGGTCTGCTCCTGGATCGAGGTGAGCGCCTGGAAAAGGCCGATGACGAGGCCCACGACGAGGCCGACGCCCAAAAGCGGCAGCGACATCTTGACCGCGATCCACAAGGCCTCGCGCAAAGCGTCGAAAAGCATGGCCTCGTTCATACCGGCATCCTCAGGATTTCCTGGTAGGCTTCGACCACCTTGTCGCGGAGCGTGGTCACGGTTTCGACCGCCATCTGCGAATTGGCGAGCGCCTCGACCAGGGCATGGGGATCGGAGCCGCCGGTCATCGCCGACTTCGCCGTCGCTTCGCCCTGGGCGAGGGTGTCTGCGAAACTTTGCGCAAACTTCGCCAATCCGCTTTCAGCAGTGTTCGGCTGCGGCGTAGCCGCCGCAGCCGTGCGCGCCTTCGCATAAAGCTCGGCTGCGTAGGAACTTCTGACATCCATTCTGGATTACCTCCGCAGAAGGTCGAACAGGCCCTGGGTCATTTGACGGGCCTGATCGAAGATTTTGAGGTTCGCCTCATAGCTGCGCTGCGCTTCGCGCGCGTCAGCGACTTCGACCACCAGATTGACATTCGATCCATCATAGTGGCCGGTTTCGTCGGCCAGCGGGTTGCCGGGATCATAGACCTTCGCCAGAGGACTTCTGTCCAGCTGGACCGGGCCGGTCTCGACCGTGCCGCTGTCGACGTTTTCTTGGAACGACACGAGCTTGCGGTGATAACCGGGCGTGTCGACATTCGAGATGTTTTCCGAGACATGGCGCAGGCGGTTGGCCTGTGCCTCCATCCCCGAGGCGGAAAACGAAAGGGAAGAGATCAGGTCGGACATGGCTTACTTCCGTCCGAGACTGGCGCGCAGGATGTCGCGCGCCGAGGAGTAGACGGCCATCGCCATGTCGTGGTCCTGGCGGACCATGACGGATTTGACCATCTCCTGCTCCACCGACACGGTGTTGCCATCGGGCGAGGCGCCCGCGGTCGAAGGGCTGGGCACTTCGGTCATGACCGTGCCTGCCGAGGTGAAATGACCGGGGCGCGTGGCCTTCATATCCTGCGCGCCATCTTCATAGACCGCGTTGAAGTCGGGCAGGTCCATGGCCTTGTAACCCGGCGTGGAGGCCTGGGCGACATTCTGGGCAATGAGACCGAGGCGCTTGGACGAATGTTCGGCCAAGGCTTCCGCCATACGGGTGATATTCAGACTTTCCAACATCTCGGGCTTCTCCCTCGACCTGCATAAACCAAGGCTTAAGGGTGATTCCTTTAGAAAGGGTTCAAGAGAACGAAGGGAGAATCCCGTGGCCGGAATTTTTGATGCACTGGTTTCCGAAATTTCTACGGTTTCCCGAAAGGTCCGGTTAGGACGTGTGGCCGAGATCGGTCGGGGCACCGTGGTGGTGAAGGGGCTGGAGGATGCGGCGACGCTCGGCGACCGCGTGATGATCGGGTCGAACCTGGGCGGCGAGGTCGTCTCTCTGCGCGCGGACAGCATCACGGTGCTGACCGACCGGATGGCGGAGGGTCTCGGCATCGGTTCGCCGGTCAGGCTGATGGGGCAGGCGGGAATTTCGCCGGACAATTCCTGGATCGGAAGGGTGATCGATCCGTTCGGCAACCCCTTGGACGGACGCATTATTTTCAAAGGTCCGCGCATGCGCCCTCTGCTGGCACCGGCGCCTTCCGCCTCGACCCGGCGACGTTTGGGGGAGCGGCTGGAGACCTCTGTCGCGGTCTTCGACACGATGCTGCCCCTGGTGCGCGGCCAGCGGATCGGGCTTTTCGCGGGCTCTGGCGTCGGCAAATCGACGCTTCTGGGCAAGTTCGCGCGGGGTGTTTCGACCGATGTGGTGGTGATCGCGCTGATCGGCGAGCGGGGGCGGGAACTGCGCGAATTCATCGAAAACGTGCTGGGGCCAGAAGGGATGAAGCGCGCGGTCGTGGTGACCGCGACCTCGGACCAGTCGCCCCTGGTGCGGCGGCGCTGCGCTTGGGCCGCGATGGCGGTGGCGGAACATTTTCGTGACCAGGGGCTGCATGTGCTGCTTCTGGCCGATTCGGTCACGCGATTTGCCGAGGCGCATCGCGAAGTGGCCCTGGCGGGCGGCGAGGAGGCGAGCTTGCGCGGCTATCCGCCCTCGGTCGCACCGGCGATCATGGCCTGGGCCGAACGTGCGGGGCCGGGCGCAGAGGGGTCGGGCGACATCACCGCGATCTTCTCCGTGCTCGTCGCGGGGTCGGATATGGAGGAGACCATCGCCGATATCCTGCGCGGCGTGCTGGACGGCCATGTGGTGATGGACCGCAAGATCGCCGAACGGGGGCGCTATCCGGCCATCGACCTGTTGCGCTCGGTCTCGCGCAGCCTGCCCTGGGCGGCGACGGCGGAGGAGAACGCCGCGATCAACGAGGCGCGCAAGCTGCTTGGCGCCTATGACCGGGCCGAGCTGATGATCCAGGCCGGGCTTTACACCAAGGGCTCCGACCCGCTGATCGACGCGGCGATCAAGGTTTGGCCCGCGCTCGACAGTTTCATCGGCGAGGATGCGCCAGCCGAGGGGGCCGAGGGCAGCTTCCGCCGGCTGCGCGCCGCGCTTGGCCGGAAATCAGCTTGACCGCGCGCCCTGCAGCAAGGTCAGCGCGATCGAGGTCGATGAGCTTTGTGCGAGCAAAGTGTCGGCCTGGCTGCGGATCAGGAACTTCTTGATCAGCGTATCCATTTGCGCGCTATCGGAAAATTGCGCGAAGCCGCTGTCGCCGAAGACATCCTTGGCCTTGGATTGGTAGATGGCCAGCTGTTGATCGACATCCAGCGAGGCGACCGAGCTCGGCAGGTTCAGCGCCTTCTGGAACACAGTGGCGAGCGCGGTATTGCCCATCACCTTGTACCATTTCGTCGTGTCCGAGGCCGTGGAACTCGCAAGATCCGACACTTCGCTTTGCGCATTCAGCGCCAGCCGCATGTCCTGGTCCTGGTCGCCGACCGCGATCTGGAACTGCTTGTCGAGGAATTTGCCCACGATATCGCTGCCGAAAGTCGATACCTGGGTCGAGGGCGTGGCCAAGTCGAAACCGAAGGCCTGGGTCAGCGAAAGATAACGCTTGTCCGCCATGCGATTGGCGAGCGCCGTATCGCTGGTCGAACCATCGCTGAGGATTTTCTTGATGAAGGCCTTGTTGTCGATGTCGTCGTCGAGCCCGAAGGCCCCCAGCGCAACGCGCAGGAGCCTCCGGTCGTTGACGAGGTCGTCCGCCGTCTTCACCTTGCCGATGTTCGCCTTGAAGTAATCGGTGTCGCGGGTGATGTCGGGCGAGTTGTTGAAGGCCGCGGTCTGAACCGCCTTGGTGCGGTTCAGCATGGCCCAGCCCGCATAGCCAGACAGGGGCAGGACCGGGGTATAGCTCACGATGCGCTGCCTTCGCGGGTGGCGGCGGCGGCGAAGAGCCGTTCCTCGCGCGGCAAAAGCGCGCGCAAGGCCTTCAGCACCTGGTAATGCTGATCTTCCAGCACGGCCTTGGTGGCGAGGTTCAGCTGGGTGCGGCTGTCATGGTCGGTCAGCACTTGGCTCAGCTGCTCGATCCCGCGGAGGAGCTGCTGGCGGGTGTCTTCGGCCGTGGCATCGCCGGTCAGCACCAGCTGCGCCACATAGCAGACCCGCTTGACCGGCGTGTTCGCCTCTTGCGGATGGATCGCATCGCGCAGCCGCAGGATATTGGCATTGGGCGTCATGATGGCCAGGCGCGATCTTTTGTCACCGTTTTCAACCACGGCGCCGTTGATCAGGACCCTCTCATGCGGCCCGAGTTTCAGGACGAGCCCGCTCATGACCCGCCTCCGTCGCCGCGCAGGCCGCGCATCACGGCGGTGTTGATGTCGATCAGCACCTCGACCGAGGCCTTGTTGTCCAGGACCGAACGGGTGTGGCCGGCGGTGAATTCGTAAAGATAGAAGAGCTGGGCGCGCAGCGGCGCGGGCAGGCCATTGCCCTTTTCCGCGACATCGGCGGCCAGCGCCGACCACAGCTGGAGATTCTCGGTCAGCGCCATCGCCAACTGCGGGAAGTCTTCCTTGCGCCGCATCCAGGCCGACGAGAGTTTCTGGGTGCAGCGGGCGAGCAGGTCGTATTCATGGGCGCGCGGCGTGCGCACGGGGGCCTCGCGGCGGCCATAGACCGCGCGGGCATTCGAAGTGGCAGTGGACACGATTTATCCTTCCGGTCTTGCGTTGGGGTCTCGCGGCTGAAGACCGGGGGGCCGGAAAAGCCCCCCGGATCAGGCGGTTACCGGAAGAGCGACAGCAGGGCTTGCGGCTGCTGGTTGGCGATCGACAGGGCTTGCGTCGACAGCTGTTGTTGCACCTGCAGGGCCTGCAGGCGTGCGGAGGCTTCCTCCATGTTGGCATCGACCAGCGAGCCGATGCCGGACTTCATCGAATCGACCAGCTTGCCCACGAAGTCCTTTTGCGTGTCGACACGGCTTTGTGCAGAGCCGAAGGAGGCGGAAGCATTGATCGCGGTTTGCATCATGGACTCGATGTTGCCCAGCGCCGCCGTCGCACCTGCCGCGGTCGTAGGCGCGATGCCGGATAGTGCGCCCAGCCCGCCGGTAACGGCATTGTTGAACTGCGCGGTATCCGACAGGGCGTTGGAGCAGGTGTTGGAGAAAGCCAGCGTGCCGGGGGCAGAGCTGTCATAGTCGACGGTCAGCCCCGAAATGTTCAGGGATTCGATCGACTTCTTCAGCCCGATGGCCACCAGGTCCGACGGCGAGGTCGAGGCGACGTCATCGGCGGTGACGGTATAGCTCGCCGTCTTGCCGCCGATGGCGATCGACACGCTGTCGCCGGCCGCGAAGGCCGCAGAGCTGTCGTCGATGACGATCGTGCCGGTGCCCGTGCTCGCGTCGATGGCGAAGCCCGCCGTGTCGGCCGCGTTCGAGACCCCGTCCGAACCCGCCAGCACGCCCTTGGCCGTATAGGCCCCGATCGACAAGTCCTGGCCCGCGACCGAGATCGACGAGGCGGTCACCGATCCGCCCGAACGGTCGAGCGAGGACAGCACGTTGACGGTGCTTTGCGACCCGTCCACCAGGTTCAGCCCGTTGAACTGCGCCGCCGAGACCACCGAGGAGATCTGGTTCTTCAGCGCGACGATGTCGGACTGGATCTTGGTGCGGTCGACGTTGCTTTCCTGCGCCGAGACGATCTTGGCCTTCATCTGGGTCAGGTAGCTGGTCACCGTTTCCGCGGCCTGACGGGCCACGGCGATGGTCGAGGAGCCGAGCGAGAGGCTGTCCGAGATGCCCTGAAAGCCTTGGACATCCGCCTCCATCACCTTCGAGATCGCCCAGACGGCGGCATTGTCCTTGGCCGAAGCCACACGTTTGCCCGTCGAGATTTCCGCGGTGGTCTGGCTCAAATTCGTGCTGATCGACTTCATCGTCTGAAGCGCAACCATCGCACTGTTGTTGGTCAGAATGGACGACATTTCCGTTTCCTTTGCGGTCAGCCGGCGCTTTGCGCCCGGCCTGTTGCACCATCCCCGAAGGATGGCTGTTGGGCTTTCTATCCAGTGCGACCGGGCTGCCCGGGACGCGCCACCCCACCTGGGATGCAGGACCGATGAAACGCCTCAACCGCTAAGAGAGTGCTAATCGCCAAGACCCATTTCCGGTCGATTTGAACGAAGATCGTCTCAGATCAGAAACGTCCCAGCGGTTTGGCGCCCTGGGTGCCCGGATCGGGCGTTTCGCGACGGCCCGCGCGGTCATAGGTGACGAGGCTGCGCGCCACCTGCTTCACCTCCGCAAGGCGGCGCAGCGCCGCCTTGATCCCGCGCGAGGTCGCCTGCAGCGTCGCGGCATTGCGGTCGGCCCGGGCGCGAATCACCGCGACGGCCCGTGCATCCAGCTTCTGGCTGGGGTGGTCGAGCTCGACCTCCAGCGCGGCGCCGAGCGGCCCCAGTGCCTGGTAATCGTGCCGCAGCAGGGCCGCATGGATATCGTCGAGGATCAGCGCGGCGCGCGGGTCGGGCCGGGTCTCAAGAGCTTGTGTCATCGCGTTTCGCCAATGCGTTGAAGATGGTTTGCGCCAGGCCGATGCCGCCATGCTGCACCATGGCCTTGGCCTGTTCCTCGCGCAGGAAGGAGGCGAACTGGTCCTCGCCCTCGCCGCCGGCGAAGTCCGATGTCGCGTTCAGCCCGGTGTAGGACAGCATTTCGGAGAGGAAGCCGACTTCCATCTCTTGCGAGCGCTTGCGCAAGAGGGCCTCGCGCTCGGGCGAGAGTTTGGTCTGCGCCGCGTTGGGCGCAGATGGGGGGGGCGCAGTCGTGCGGGGCAAGTCCATCGGTTTCTCCGATTCACGCAGATTTTCTGCACTATCCGCGCATCGGGTAAACAAGTGGTAACCCTTGAACGCCCAATATCGCCTTGGTTTCGGCAGAAGTCGGGCAAAGATGAACAGTGTCGAGTGGATAGGCGCTCCGAAAGGGGCGATGGCGGTCAGTCTGGGCGAGGCGATCTCGACCCCGGTGCCGGATGACGGCTTCGCCGCGGTGCTCGGGGCAGAGCCCGTGCAGGGCCATGCCCTTGCGCATGGCCACGCAAAGGGCGCGCATGGCAAGGCGCAAGGCATTGCCCTCAAAGGAAATTCCACGGCCGAGCCCGCTGCGGCCGAGGTTCCCGAACCTTTGGCCGATCCAAAGATCGACCTTTCGCCCGCACCCGTCGCGGCTGTCTCTCACGACCCTGCCGATCCGAAACCGGCCGAGGCGCCCGAGGCTGCCGATGCGGTCATTCCGCCGCAATCCCCCCCTTTGCCGACCCAGATCCTGCCCGTCCTCCCCCTGATTCGCCCGGTCGAAGTGGCCGCACAGCCCGCCGCTCCCGGCCGGGACGAACCGGCGCCCGCCGAACCCCTTCCCGCCGCGGCCAAGTCGCCGACGACCCAACCCACGCAGCTCGCCGTCCCGGAACCCGCCTCCCCGCGCCGCGGAGAAGAGGGCTACCACACCGCCCGCCTCGCCTTGGGGGCCGAGCCTGTTGCCATGCCCAACGCGGCCTCCCCCGCCCCCCAAGCCGCGGCGCAGCCAGCTGTGTCGCAACCACCAATGTCACAGTCTTTGGTGCCGCAGCCCGCTGTGTCGCCGCCCGAATCGGCACCCGAGGCCGTCGCACCAGTGTCTGCCGCCCCCGTCGTCCAGGCCCAGCCCGCCGCCCATCTCGCCCCGTCGGTCGCAGCGCAAGCCACCGCGGCGCGAGCCTTGCCCGAGCGGCCTTCCGCGCTTGCCCACACCGAAGCACCGGCTCCCGTGCCCCCATCGGCGGCGGACCCCGCCCCGGCACCCGTCAGGGTCGAAACTTCCGAACCGCATCAAAGCGTTGTGGCCTTCCAGGCCCCTACGCCCGCCCCGCGCGAAATCGCCCCGACGCCCAGCACCGCCGAGACGCCCGCACCACCGGCCGAACCCCGTGTCGCGAGCGCCCAACCCCCTCGCCCCACCGTTACGCCCGAGCCCCCGGCCGCTGCGCCCCACGACGCTCCCGCACCGCGTGCCGAGGGGATCTCCAACGCACCCACTTTGGCGCCGCAACCCGAGGGGCCCCAACCTCAGCCGACCCAACCCCTCAAGGTCGTGGTCCCGGAACCCCTTCCGCCCGCTGCCCCCGCCGCGCCGCAACCCGGGACCGAGCCCCCTGCCCCAGAGGCCGCACAGCCCGACCCGACCCCGCGCGCGGCGCCCCTGTCGCAGCCGATCCCGCAGCCCAGCCCGGCTCCGCAGGCCGCGCTTCCACCCGAGATGCCCGCCCCGCTTTCCAGGCCCATCCCCCTGCGCCCGGCCATCGCCGAACCTGCGCTGCCCCCGGCGCCCACGCCGCAAAGCCACCTGTCGGGCCTTCGCGCGGCGCTGGGCCAAGCCAGCGCCCCCGCCGAGCCCATGACGGCCACGCCGCCCGAAGCTGTCATGGCGCCTGAACCTGCTGCCCCGCAGGCCCAGGTCGCCCCCGCTATCCCATTGCCAGCGCAACAAGAAACGCCGGAAATGGTGCAAACGCCCGCGCCGATGCAAACCCCGCCAAAGGCGCAAACGCTGCCACCCTCCCCGGTTCGCCTCTTCGCGCCCGAGCCGCAACCGGCCGACCCGATTCCCGTGGCCGAGGCTGCGCCCAGCCCTCTTCCCCCCGCGCCCACCTCTACGGTCGCGCCCGCCGTGCCGAGCCCCCAGGAAACCCCAGCCGTCGAGGTCATCCCGGCCGTCCAACCGCGGCAGGCGACCGCCGCTCCCATGCCCGCCCCAGCCGCGGCGCGCACCGATACGCCTCCGGCCTCCGTCCCCGACACGCCCCTCCCCCCCCGCGCGCCAGCGTTGCAAAGCATCGACAGCCGCAAGGTCTATGCCTCCGACACGCCGGTCCCCACGCGGACGCCGGTCTTGCCGGTGATGGAGCGCAGCCCGGCCCCCATGCCCGTCGCCCCCGTGCTGACCGCCACGCCGACGCCTGTGGCCGAGGCCGCCATCCCGCGCATTCCCACGCTGTCTGCCCCAACGGCCAAGGCGCCCAGTTCCCGACCGAGCCAGGGGCAGGCCATGCCCCTCCCGGCAAGCCCGCCCGTGGCCACCAGTCCCACGCCCGCAGCGCAACCCATTGTCCTTACAACACAAACTGCGCCATCGCTGCAGCCAGAAACCCCTGCCCCGACAGCCGCGTCCCGTCCGACCCCGACGGCCCGCCCCGCCGCGCAGCCCGTCCCGACCAAGAACCTGACCGCGCCGCCTCTCGCGATGCCGACCGCCACCCCGGCCCCGGCGGAAACGCCACCGACGCAAGCCGCGCCTATGCCGACCGACAGCGCCATCCTGGCCGATGTCGCGCCGCCGCCGCGCCCCTCTCGTCCAGCCGCGAAGACCACGCGGGCCGAGCCCGCGCCCACCCTCACCGACACGCGTGCGGCCCCAAGCCTTCCCCCCGTGGCCGAGCCGCACAAGGCCGCGCGCCCGGCCGATCCCACCGATCAACGCGCGGCCCCGGTTGCCGAAACGCGCCTGCCCGATGCCGTGGCGCCGTCCCCCGACACGCCACGGCCCTTGCCCGACGCGCCGCCCACAGCCCCTGCGACCACTGCCGCCCCTGCACCGGCTGCCCCGCCGCCCGTCGCCCCCGCTCAGACCCCCGCCGTGCAAGCCGCAACGGGCGTGACCGCGCCGCAAGCAGCCCTCGCCGCCTCGGCCGAGACGATCCGCAAGGTCGAGACCGCGCGCGACTTCGCCCCGCGCCTCGTTCGGCGCGTCGCCGAAACCGGCGCGCGCAAGTCGGAAATCGTTCTCGAACCCGCCGAGCTCGGCAAGTTGCGCTTCGAGCTCGTCACCAAGGGCGACAAGGTCGAGGTGCATCTCGCGGCAGAGCGGCCCGAGACGCTGGACCTTTTGCGCAACAACGCGGCCGAGCTCCGGCAGGAGTTCCGCTCCGCCGGGCTCGACACCGGCACGATGAACTTCAGCCAATGGGGGCAGGGCGCGCGCGACGACCGGCCCGCCCTTGCACCCCAACCCGCGGGCGAGGCGGGCTTCGACCCCTTCGCCGCGCCGCAACCCACACCGAACCCGCCCGAGACGCGCCTGTCGCAGGGTGGGCTAGACCTAAGATTGTGAAAGGAAAAGTCATGACCGTTTCCCCAACGACCAGCAGCACGACCCCCACCACCACGCCATCGACCACCGGCACCCAGGCCAGCACCTCGGACAGCCAGAAGAATTACGACACTTTCCTCAAGATGATGACGACGCAGATCAAGAACCAAGATCCGCTCAACCCGATGGATTCCGACCAGCTGGCCGTGCAGTTGGCCACCTTTAGCCAGGTGGAGCAGCAGACCAAGACCAACGATCTGCTGACCCAGATGATCTCGCAGACGACTCTGGGCGCCATGGGGCAGATGGTCGGCTGGGTCGGCAAAGAGGCGCGGGTGACGGCGCCGGTGGGGTTCGACGGCACGAACCCCGTCGATGTCGAGATCGCGCCACGCACCGGGGCCACGAAGGCCGTGCTCGAAACACGCGACGGCGCGGGCAACCTGGTTTCCAGCACCGAGCTTTCCTCCGCCTCGGGCACCTATGCCTGGCAGGGGCGCGATTCGCAGGGCAACCTCTTGCCGGCGGGCGATTACACTCTGAGCCTGACGAGCTATTCCGACACCGGCGCGCTCGGCACCGATACGATCTCGCATTACGCGGGCGTGCGCGAGGTTCGCAGCGGCACCAGCGGGGTCAGCCTGCTTTTGGCCGATGGCACCGAAGTGCCCGCCACCAGCGTCAGCGCGATTCGCGAACCGCAGGGCTGACGCCTGCTTCGCAGTTGCGGCGCGAGGTCAGCCAAGTTACCTATGCGCTTGGCGCCTTCCCCGACGCCAGCGTTTCGAAAGCGAGCATAGATGACCGAGCAGACCTTCGCCGCCACCGTGGAGCGCCTGGGCGATGCGCTGGAGAAATGGGCCAAGCGGACGCGCTCGATCGCGGCCGGAAGCTGGGTGCGGCTGCAGGGGTTGGATCGGTCGAACCGGATCGTGGGCATCGACGACCTGTTCTTTGCCGAGGGCGAGGGCAAGCTGCGCCCCGTCGCGAGCCGTCCGATCCGTATGGCCGAAGGGCAGGTTCTGGACACCGATGCGCTGCGCAACTCCTTCTTTCCGCAGGTGATCGCCACCCATGCGCAAGAGATGGACCTCTCGCTGCATTTCCGCTTCCAGGGCCATTTCAAACTGACCGTCTGGCAATCGCGGGAGGGATCGGAGCCCCTGGCCCTGGCGGAGGCGCATGCCAGCTCGCCCGATGGCGAGATCGACGGTCTGCGGCTGGAGCTGAGCTC
>CAMFIX010000026.1 GCA_945952425.1 uncultured Pseudorhodobacter sp.
TCCGCGTGTCTGGCATCACGCTCAGTGTCGCCGGGGGCAATCCGGCCATGCGGATGAAGCTGGTCAAGGCGATCGAGGGCCGTCCAGGTCTGCGCGTGATCGGCCAGGCCTCCGACCTGCCCGCCACCTATACCGCCGCCGAAGCGATGGAGCCCGACCTGGTTCTGGTCGCCCGCGAGCTGACCTTGCTGCCGGAATTCAGCCTGATGCGCTCGCTGTTTCGCGCGCTTGAGGCGCGGTGGATTCCGGTCGATCACCGCTCCACCGGCCAGGGGCCCGCCAATTCCGTCGATACCGCGGGGGATTTTCCGCCCATCGACACCGGCGCCGCGCCCGAGGCGATCTGCGCACAGATCCTCTCGACCATGCACAGCCCCACGGCGCTGAAAGTGGCCGCGCCCGCGATTTCGGCGCCGCTGCGCAGCACCGCGGCGATGCGGCCGGGCAAACTGATCCTGATCGGCGCCTCGACCGGCGGGGTCGATGCCCTGCTGACGGTCCTCTCCGCCCTGCCGAAAGATTGCCCGCCCGTCGCGGTGGTGCAGCACACCGGCCAGGGCTTCAGCGAAAGCCTGATCCGCCTGCTCGACCGGCGTTGCGCCGTGAGTGTCGTCGCCGCGCAAGACGGGATGGAGCTTTCGGCCGGCCAGGTCGTGGTCGCCGCTGGCTGCCCGGGTCATATGCGGCTGAAGGGCGGAAAACCCTGGCGCATCTCGGTCGAACCGGGCCCGCAAGTTTCCGGCCACATGCCCTCGGTCGATGCGCTTTTCCATTCCGCGGTCGCGTCGGCGGGCAATGTCGTCGCCGCACTCCTGACCGGCATGGGCCGCGACGGGGCCGAGGGGCTGCTTGCGCTCCGCAAGGGCGGCGCCGCGACACTCGGGCAGGATGAAAGTTCCAGCGTCGTCTATGGCATGCCGCGCGCGGCCTGGGAAATCGGCGCCGTGCGCCAGCAACTGCCGCTCGGCGACATCGCCGCGGCCATCCTGAAGGCTTGCGCCCAAGGAAACGAGGAAGGACGGATCGCATCGTGACTGTCGTTACCGAAGGAAAGCTCGTCTATGTCGTGCAAGGGACATATTACGTCTCCAAACACCCCGAGGCGAAATTCTCCACCGTCCTGGGGTCTTGCATCTCGGTCTGTCTTTACGACCCGGTGGCCGCCATCGGGGGCATGAACCACTTCCTGCTGCCCGCCGGTCGCGGCTCCGAATCGGGGCATATCCGCTTTGGCGTCAACGCGATGGAGCATCTGATCAACGAGCTTCTGAAATCCGGCGCACTGAAAAGCCGCTTGCAGGCCAAGCTCTTCGGCGGCGCGCGCATGTCGGCGACGCTCTCCGACATCGGGCGTCAAAACGCGGCCTTCGCCCATACGTTCCTGGGCAACGAGGGCATCCCCGTCACCTCGGAAAGCATCGGCGGCACGCTGGCGCGGCGGGTGATCTTCACGCCTGCGACCGGCGCGGCCAAGCAGCTCTTCGTCCAGGCCGACGAGGTCGAACTGAACGAAGTGCCGCCGCCGCGGCCCAAGACCCCCGTCGTCAATATGGAGCTTTTCTGACAGGTTGATCTTGCCCGGCCTGCCCCTGCACACTGGCCGAAAAGCGAGGGCACGATGCAGATCGAAGATATCGAGACCCCGGCCGTCCTGGTCGACCTGAACATCGTCGAGGCCAATATCCAGCGCACCCAGCTGGTCTTCGATCAGCTGGGCATCGGCTTTCGGCCGCATGTGAAGACGCACAAGATCCCCTGGCTCGCGCGCCAACAGATTCAGGCCGGCGCCATCGGGATCGCCGCGCAGAAAATCTCCGAGGCAGAGGTTTTCGCGGCCGAGGATTTCGACGATATTCTTTTGTGTTTCAACCTCTTGTCCCCCGACAAGATCGCCCGCGCCCGCAGCCTGGCCGAGAAATGCCAGCTCAGCACCGTGGCGGACAATATCGAGGTGGTCGCCGCCTTGTCCGAGGGGTTTCGCGGCGCCGATCTGCCGCTTTCGGTGCTGGTCGAGTGCGACACCGGGGCCGGGCGCTGCGGCGTGCAATCGCCCGAGGCGGCCCGCGACCTCGCCCGCACCATCGCCCATGCCAAGGGTTTGCGATTCGGCGGGCTGATGACCTATCCGCGTCCCGATACCGAAACCCGGGTCGAGGCTTTTCTGGCCGAGGCGCGCGACCTGATCCTGCAGGACATCGGCACCTGCCCGACCATTTCGGGCGGCGGCTCTCCCTCGCTGAGCCATGCCGGTCGGGTGAAATCCCTGACGGAATATCGTGCCGGAACATATATTTACAACGACCGCTCACTGATCGCCCGCGGCGCTTGTCTGGAAAACGACTGCGCGCTGACGGTTCTGGCGACCGTCGTCAGCCGACCGACGCATGACCGGGCCATCCTCGACGCCGGGTCGAAAAGCCTGACCTCGGACCTCTTCGGCCTGACCGGCCACGGGCTGATCCGCGGCTATCCTGGCGCCGAGATCACCGCTTTGTCGGAAGAGCATGGCCATGTCGACTTCCGCCACTGCGCGACCCGCCCCACCCTAGGCGAGAAGTTGCGCATCATTCCGAACCATGTCTGCCCGGTTTCGAACCTCGTCGACCAGGTGATTTTCACGCGGGGAGAGGACGTTTGGCGCCCCTGGCCGGTCGCCGCGCGGGGTTGCGTGATCTGACGGCGCGGCGCAACATCGCGTCATGACCCTGCTTTACACCCATCCCGACGCCAACCGCCACCGCACGCCGCCCGGCCACCCCGAGCAGGTCGCGCGCATCGCCGCCGTGGAAACCGCGCTCGCGCCCCTGGGCCTGACCCGGCGCGACAGCCCGCTCGCCGATCCCGCCGACCTGTTGCGCTGCCATCCGCAAAGCTACCTGCAGCGGATCGCGGCCGCCGAGCCTACCAGCGGTAGTATCCAGCTGGACGCCGACACCTGGATGTCGCCCGGAAGCCACGACGCCGCCCTCCGCGCCGTCGGTGGCGCCTGTGCCGCGGTCGATGCCGTCCTAGGCGGCTACCCCAACGCCTTCGTCCTCGCCCGCCCGCCCGGTCACCATGCCGAGACCGCGCGGCCGATGGGCTTTTGCCTCTTCGGCACTGTCGCCATCGCCGCCAAGCGCGCGATTGCCGCGGGGGCCCGCGTCGCTGTCGTCGATTTCGACGTGCATCACGGCAACGGCACGCAGGATCTTTTGTGGGACGAGCCGCAGGTTCTGTTCGCGACCAGCCAGCAGATGCCGCTTTGGCCCGGCTCGGGCCATCCGTCCGAGGTCGGCGCACATGGGCAGATCGTCAACCTCCCCCTGCCGCCCGACAGCGACGGCGCCCATATGCGCCGCGCCTACAAGGCCACGATCCTGCCGCGCCTTGCCGCCTATCGCCCTGATTTTCTTTTGATTTCTGCCGGGTTCGACGCCCATGCCGCCGACCCTCTCGCCCAGCTGAACTGGCTGGAGGAGGATTTCGCATGGCTGACGGAACAGCTTTGCGACCTGTGTCCGCGGGTGGTATCCGTCCTGGAAGGCGGCTATGATCTGCCCGCTTTGGGGGCGAGTGCCGCCGCCCATGTCGCCGTTTTGCAGGAGCGCGCCCGTGACTGAGAAGCCGATTTCCGACCTGTCCTTCGAAGAGGCCATGGCCGAGCTGGAGCGCGTCGTCGGCCAGCTGGAGCGTGGCGATGTTGCGCTGGAGGCCTCGATCGCGCTGTACGAACGCGGCGATGCGCTGAAAAAGCACTGCGCGAAGAAGCTTGCCGATGCGGAGGCCAAGGTCGAGCTGATCCGCGCCGCCGAGGGCAAGGCGGTCGGCACGGCGCCGATGGAGGGGGCGTGAGCTTTCCGGCCCAGCTCGCAGCCGATGCGGCGGCGATCCAGGCGGGTCTGCAGGCGGCCCTGGCCGACCATGCCGAAGAGCCGGTCATCCACGCCATGCGCTATGCGCTGAACGGCGGCAAAAGGCTGCGCGGCTTCCTTGTGCTTGAATCCGCTCGACTTTTTGGCGTGGACTCGGCGCTGCCCGCCGCCTGCTCGGTTGAGGCTTTGCACGCCTATAGCCTGGTGCACGACGATCTGCCCTGCATGGACGACGACGACCTGCGCCGCGGATTGCCGACCGTTCACCGCAAATGGGACGAGGCGACGGCGGTCCTGGCCGGGGATGCGTTGCAGACCCTGGCCTTCGCGCTTTTGACCGATCCGGCTTTGGGCCCCGCCGACCGGCGGATCGCGCTGGTGGCGGGCCTTGCCAAGGCCTCGGGCGCCGAGGGGATGGTTCTTGGCCAGGCGCTTGATATTGCGGCGGAAACTGCCGCAACTCCCCTGACCCTGCCGCAGATCACCCGGCTGCAGGCCGGCAAGACCGGCGCGCTCATCCGCTTTTCGGCCGAGGCCGGGGCGATCCTCGCGGCCGAGGATCCCGCGCCGCTGCGCAGCTATGCCACGGCCCTCGGCCTGGCTTTCCAGATCGCCGACGACATTCTGGATGTGACGGGCGATCCGGCCAAGGCGGGCAAAAGGCTGCAAAAGGACGCGGCGGCGGGCAAGGCGACCTTTGTGTCGCTGCTTGGGCTGGAAGCCGCCCAGGCGCGCGCCAGATCCCTGGTCGATGAGGCGGCCACGGCTCTTTCGCCCTATGGTGCAAGGGCCGTCACCCTGATAGAGGCCGCGCATTTCGTCGTCACGCGAGAGAGCTGAATGGACCGCCCCGCCACCCCGACCCTCGACCGCGTGAAGCTGCCCGCCGACCTGAAGGCGCTGAGCGACCGCGAGCTGCACGCGCTCGCCGCCGAGCTGCGGGCCGAGACGATCTCGGCGGTTTCGGTCACGGGCGGGCATCTGGGCGCGGGGCTTGGCGTGGTCGAGCTGACCGTGGCGCTGCACGCCGTCTTTGACGCGCCGCGCGACAAGATCATATGGGATGTGGGGCACCAGTGTTACCCCCACAAAATCTTGACAGGCCGCCGCGACCGCATCCGCACCTTGCGGACCGAGGGCGGGTTGTCGGGCTTTACCAAGCGCAGCGAATCCCCATTCGATCCCTTCGGCGCGGCGCATAGCTCGACCTCGATTTCCGCCGCTTTGGGCTTTGCCATGGCCGCCGACCTTGGCGGCGACCCCGGCGATGCGGTGGCGGTGATCGGCGACGGCTCCATGAGCGCAGGCATGGCGTTCGAGGCGATGAACAACGCGGGCCATCTGAAAAAGCGGCTTTTCGTCGTGCTGAACGACAACGAGATGTCGATCGCGCCCCCAGTCGGCGCGCTGTCCTCCTATCTGTCGCGCCTTTACGCCGGCGCGCCTTATCAGGAGATCAAGCAGGCCGCCAAAGGCATGGTCAGCCTTCTGCCGGAGCCCTTGCAGGAGGGCGCCCGCCGCGCGAAAGAGATGTTGAAAAGCATGACGGTCGGCGGGACGCTGTTCGAAGAGCTGGGATTTTCCTATGTCGGCCCGATAGATGGCCATGACCTCGACCAGCTTTTGCCGGTGCTGCGCACGGTTCATGCGCGGGCGACGGGGCCGGTGCTGATCCATGTGCTGACCAAGAAGGGCAAGGGTTATGCGCCCGCCGAGATGGCCGCCGACAAGGGCCATGCGCGGGCGAAGTTCGACGTGGTGACGGGCGAGCAGAAGAAGACCCCCTCCAACGCGCCCGCCTATACCAAGGTTTTCGCCGAAAGCCTGATCCGCGAGGCCGAGGCCGATTCCCGAATCGTCGGCGTCACCGCTGCCATGCCCGACGGCACCGGCCTCGATCTTTTCGCGGGCCGTTTCCCCAAGCGGATGTTCGATGTGGGCATTGCCGAGCAGCACGCGGTGACCTTTTCGGCAGGTCTTGCGGCGGGGGGGATGAAGCCCTTCTGCGCGATCTATTCGACCTTCCTGCAGCGCGGCTACGACCAGGTCGTGCATGACGTGGCGATCCAGCGGCTTCCGGTGCGCTTTGCCATCGACCGCGCCGGGCTGGTGGGGGCGGATGGGGCGACCCATGCGGGCTCTTTCGACGTGGCTTTCCTCGCGAACCTGCCCGGGATGGTGGTGATGGCCGCCGCCGACGAGGCCGAGCTGGTCCATATGGTCGCCACCGCCGCCGCGCACAACGACGGCCCCATCGCCTTCCGCTATCCCCGCGGCGAGGGAATGGGGGTCGAGATGCCCGCCCGCGGCGTGCCGCTGGAAATCGGCCGCGGCCGCCTGCTGCGCGAGGGCACCCGCGTCGCGATCCTGTCCTTCGGCACCCGGCTGGCCGAGGTTCTGAAGGCCGCCGAGAGCCTTTCCGCCCGCGGCCTGCCCCCCACCGTGGTGGACGCCCGTTTCGCCAAGCCTCTGGACCGCGAGCTGATCCTGCAGCTGGCCCGCAACCACGAGGCGCTGATCACGGTCGAAGAGGGCGCCGTGGGCGGCTTCGGCAGTCACGTTGCCCAGCTTCTGGCCGAGGAAGGCATCTTCGACCGCGGGCTGAAATATCGCTCGATGGTGCTGCCGGATATCTTCATCGACCAGGCCTCCCCCGAGGCCATGTATCGCGTGGCTGGCATGAACGCCCCGCAGATCGAGGCCAAGGTGCTGGAAACGCTGGGAATTGCGACCGTGGGGCTGCGGGCGTGAAACTCGCCTATGTCAGCCAGCGCGGCCATGGGCAGACCGGCACCTGCCTGGCGGAGGCGGCCGAGATCCTCGCCGCCTCGGGCGTCGCGCTGCAAGGCACCGTCACCGTGCCCGACCCCTGCATCGACCCGACCTGCGACATGCTCTTGCGCATCCTGCCCGACGGGCCGGTGATGCGGATCAACCAGAACCTCGGGCCGCAATCCAAGGGCTGTCGGCTGGACACCTCTGCGCTGGAAGAGGTGGTGATGGCGGTTTCGGCGCGCGGCACCGGCGCCAAGCTCTTGATCGTCAACAAGTTCGGCAAGCTGGAGGCGATGGGCCGCGGCTTCGTCCCGCTGATCGCCGAGGCCCTGAGCAACGGCATTCCCGTCATCACCGGCGTCAATGCGATCAACCTGCCCGAGCTTTTGTCCTTTGCGGGCGACCTGGCGCAAGAGCTTCCCGCCGATCCGCAGGCCATAGCGGCCTGGGCATTAGGCAACGCCTAATCCAGGCGAAGAATTTCCATAGTTGGATTTAATCCGCAGCTGCGGCATCCTGCGCTTCAGCGAATGGGGTGCATCATGGGAATCGAGATCAAGGCGGCGCGCGAGCTGGCAGAGAATGTCTCTGTCCCCTTCGAACGCGCCCATGCCATGCCGAAATCGGTCTATACCGACGCCGACTTTCTGGCGCTGGAACAGGCGAAGATCTTCGCCACCGAATGGATCTGCGCGGGCCGGGCCGAGACCCTGCCCAACCCCGGCGACTACATGACGCTGACCATCGCGGGCGAGCCCGTCATCGTGCTGCGCGACACCACCGGCATCCGCGCCATGTCGAACGTCTGCCGCCACCGGATGTCGACGCTGCTGGAAGGCCGCGGCCATGTGCGGTCGATCGTCTGCCCTTACCACGCCTGGACCTATAACCTCGACGGCAGCCTCCGTGGCGCGCCCGCGATGCAGATGAACGGCTCTTTCTGCAAGGAAACCAGCGGCTTGAAGCCGGTGCGCTGCGAGATCTGGGCGGGCTGGATCATGGTGACGCTGAATGCCGAGGCCCCCTCGCCCGAGGTGACGCTGAAGGGCGTGCGCGAGCTCATCCCCGCGCTGGACATGGCGACCTATACTGAGACCTACCGCGAGACCTTCCGCTGGGCGACCAATTGGAAGGTTCTCGCCGAGAATTTCATGGAGAGCTATCACCTGCCGATGTGCCACAAGGGCACCATCGGCGGCGCCTCTCGGCTGGAGGAAATGGTCTGCCCCGAGGGGACCGAGGCCTTCAACTACCACTCGATCCTGAAGGACGAGCGCGTGCCCCTGGCGCTGGCCCATCCGTCGAACACCACGCTGACGGGGGAGGATCGGGTCAAGACCTGGCTTCTGGCGATCTATCCCTCGCTGCTGATCACGCTGACGCCGGGCTATTTCTGGTATCTGTCGCTGACGCCCGATGGGCCGGGGCATGTGAACGTCCTCTTCGGCATGGGGATGAGCGCGGATTGGCTGGCCGACCCCGAGGCCGAGGGCCATCTGGCCAAGGTCAAGGCGCTGCTGGACGACGTGAACGCCGAGGACAAAGGCTGCACGGAACGCGTTTACCGCGGCCTTCTGTCGGGCATGGCCGTCCCCGGGCCGCTCAGCCACCTGGAGCGTCCGAACTACGAATTCGCGCAATATCTCTCGCGCAAGACGAGGTAAGTCATGGAAAAGGTTCAAGCATTGGTCGTCGGTGGCGGCCAGGCCGGGATTGCGATGTCCGAACATCTGTCGCGGATCGGTCTGCATCACGTCGTGCTGGAAAAGGCCCGCATCGCGGAAAACTGGCGGACCGCCCGCTGGGACTCGCTTGTGGCCAACGGTCCGGCCTGGCACGACCGCTTCCCGAATCGCACCTTCTCCAGCGACCCCGACGGCTTTCCGGGCAAGGAAGAGGTCGCCGATTACATGGCCGCCTATGCCGCCCAGATAAAGGCCCCGATCCGCACCGGCGTGACGGTGCAGAAGGTCAGCCGCCTGAAAGGGCAGGCGGGTTTCCACGTCCAGACCTCGGCGGGGGACTTCGAGGCCGATTACGTCATCTCGGCGACCGGCCCCTTCCAGAAGCCGGTGATCCCGAAGCTGGTCGATGACCCGGCGATCACCCAGCTGCACTCGACCGCCTATCGCAACCCGCAAAGCCTGCCCGAGGGCGCGGTTCTGGTGGTCGGCGCGGGCTCTTCCGGCACGCAGATCGCCGAGGAGCTGCGGCGGTCGGGCCGCAAGACCTGGCTGGCCGTGGGGCCCCATGGCCGCCCGCCCCGCGCCTATCGCGGCCGGGATTTCTGCTGGTGGCTGGGGGTGCTGAACAAATGGGACATGGAATACCAGCCCGGCAACGAACACGTCACCATCGCCGTCTCGGGCGCCTATGGCGGGCGGACGATGGACTTCCGCCGCCTGGCGCATGAGGGGCTGATCCTGACGGGCCGCGCCGAGGCTTACGCGAAGGGCGTGATGCACTTCGCCGGAGACCTCGGCGCCAACATCGCCAAGGGCGACGCCGATTACCTGGCCGTGCTGCAAGAGGCCGACGCCTTCGTCGCCGCCCATGGCCTGAGCCTGCCGGAAGAGCCCGAGGCCCATCTCATCCCCCCCGACCCCGATTGCCTGACGCATCCGATCCGCAGCCTGGACCTGAAGGCCGAAGGGATCACCACCATCATTTGGGCCACGGGGTTCGAGAACGACTACAGCTGGCTCGACCTGCCCGTGGTGCAAGAGGGCAAACCGCAGCATCGCCGCGGGGTGACCGATGTGACGGGCTTCTATTTCGTCGGCCTGCCCTGGCTGTCGCGCCGGGGCTCGGCCTTCATCTGGGGCGTCTGGCACGATGCGAAATTCGTGGCGGATCACATCGACAAGCTGCAAAATTATCTCGCCTATCAAGGAGCCGCCGAATGACCACCCACCGCCGCATCCGCCCCTGCAACACCAAGGTCACCTATCCCGAGCAGAACCTCGACAACGACCTCTGCCATGCCGTCGTCACTCGTGGCGGCACCACCGTCTGGTTCCGCGGCGCCTGCCCGCAGGATCTCGACACTTCGGAAAGCCTGATGACGACCGACCCGGTCGCCCAGACCCACAAGGTGATGCAGAACATCCAACAGCTGATCGGCGAGGCGGGTGGCCGCATGGAGCATCTTGTGAAGCTCGTCGTCTACCTGACCGATGTCCGCCACCGCGAGGCGGTCTACCGGACGATGGGCGAGTATATCAAGGGCGTCCACCCGGTCTGCACCGGCCTGACCGTCGTGGCGCTCGCCCGCCCCGAGTGGCTGGTCGAGATCGACGCGACCGCCGTCATCCCCGATTGACACCCCGGGGAGGCGCTGCCTCCCCGGACCCCACCGGGATATTTGTGCAAGTATGAAAGACTAGACCCCTTTCATACTTGCCCAAATATCCTGGGGGTCCGGGGGCAAAGCCTCCGGGGGTTCCACAGGAGCCTGCCCATGACGTTTTCGCTCGTCGCGCTTTGTGAAGAGACCGGCCAGTTCGGGATGGCGATTTCCTCGTCGTCTCCTGCGGTGGCGGCGCGCTGCGCCAATGCGCGGGCCGGGGTCGGGGCGGCGGCGTCGCAGAACGTCACGAACCCGGCGCTTGGGGAGGTGATGCTTGACGGTCTGGCGCGCGGCCTCTCGGCGCCGGAGGCGGTGGCCGAGGCGGTGAAGGGAGAGAAGTTCCCCGAATATCGCCAGCTTCTCTGCGTGGATCGCAATGGGCGCACCGGGATCTGGACCGGCGACAAAGCGCTCGGAGTCTTCGGCGCGGCGGAGGGGCATTGCGTCGCCGCAGGGGGTAATCTGTTGGCCGATCCGGGGGTGCCTGCCGCCATGGTCAAGGCTTTCGAGGGGGCAAAAGGCCATCTCGGTGACCGCCTTCTGACCGCCATGCGCGCCGCGCTGGCTTTGGGGGGCGAGGCCGGGCCGGTGCACTCCGCGGGCCTGCTCATCGTGGGGGAGCACCCCTGGCCGCTCGCCGAACTCCGCTGCGACTGGGAGGAGGGCGATCCCATCGCCCATATCGCCCGCGCCTGGGAGGTCTACAAACCCCAGATGGCCGCCTATCAGACCCGCGCCCTCGACCCCCGTGCCGCGCCCTCTTACGGCGTTCCGGGCGACAAGTGAGCCTGCGCTTCACCCTGCGGCAACTGGAATACCTGGTCGCCGTGGGGCAGGCCGGGTCGATCACTTTGGCGGCGGAAAAGCTGAACGTCTCGGCCCCCTCGATCTCGACCGCCATCGCGGCGCTGGAGGCCGAATTCGGCCTTCCCCTCTTTGTGCGCAAGCACGCGCATGGCGTCTCGCCCACACCGGCCGGACGCGAGATGATCCGCGCGGCCTCCGAGACGCTCGCCTCGGCCGAGCGTCTGACCTCGCTGGCCGCGCAATACCGCGGCACGGTCGCGGGGCGGCTGACGGTGGGCTGCCTGCTGACATTCGCCCAGATCGTCGTCCCCCAGCTGCGGCGCTCTTTCCTGACCCGCTATCCCCAGGTCGATTTCGCCCAGGCCGAGACGCATCAGGCCGCGCTGATCGAGGGCCTCCGCGATGCCAGCCTGGATGCCGTCCTGACCTATGACCTCTCGCTGCCCGCCGATCTGGAGTTCCTGACGCTTGCCACCCTGCCGCCCTTCGTCATGCTGGGCGAAGGCCACCCCCTGGCCGACCGGCCGCGGCTGACGGTGCCCGACCTTTGCCCGCATGACCTGGTGCTGCTGGACCTGCCGCTTTCGGGCGACTATTTCCTCGGCTTTTTCACGGAATCCGCCCTGCGCCCGCGGATTTCCGAGAAATCCCGCGACATGGCCGTCGTGCAAAGCCTGGTCGCCAATGGCTTCGGCTATGCGTTCGGCAATGTGAAGCCCCTGACCGACCGGGCGCCGGATGGGCGGCGGATTCTCTTCCGCCCGCTGATGGGCGTGGCCCCCCTGCGGATGGGCCTTTTGACCGCGCCGGGCGCCCAGGCCTCGCTGACCATTCATGCCTTCATCGACCACGCGCGGGAGACCCTGCCCGCCCTATTGCCGGACCTGATCCTGACATGACCCGCGATCCCCGTTACGACATCCTGTTCCAGCCGGTGAAGATCGGCGCCAAGACGGCAAAGAACCGCTTTTACCAGGTGCCGCATTGCAATGGCGGCGGCTATCGCGACCCCTCGGCTGCGGCGGCGATGCGGGGGGTGAAGGCCGAGGGCGGCTGGGGGGTGATCTTCACCGAACAGACCGAGATGCACCACACCTCGGAAATCACCCCTTTCATCGAGCTGCGGCTGTGGGAGGACAAGGACATCCCCTCCATCGCCAAGATGGCCACGGCGATGAAGACACATGGGGCTTTGGCGGGCATCCAGCTGGCCTATAGCGGGATTAACGGGCCGAACCTTTATACGAAAGAGGTGCCTTTGGCGCCCTCCGCCCTGCCGATCCGCACCTTTACCAACGACCCGGTGCAGGCGCGGGCGATGGACCTGACCGATATCCGGAACCTCCGCCGCTGGTTCGTGAATGCGGCGCGCCGCTGCCGGACGGCCGGTTTCGACCTGATCTGCCTTTACGGCGCCCATGGCTTCGGGATTTTCCAGCATTTCCTGTCGCGGGCGACCAACCAGCGGTCGGACGCATATGGCGGCAGCCTTGAAAACCGCTCGCGTTTTGCCCGCGAGGTCATTGCCGACATGCGCGACGCCATCGGCGACGACCTGGCGATCACGATGCGGGTGTCTTTGGACGAGACCATCGGCGACCTGGGGTTTTCCAATGCCGAGGTGCGGGATTTCATCGCCATGAACGCCGAGCTGCCCGACCTTTGGGATCTGGCGATGGGCACCTGGGAGGATTGCTCGGGCCCGTCGCGCTTCAAGGAAGAGGCGGCGCAGGAGGTCTGGGTCAAGGGCATCCGCGACCTCTCGCCCCGGCCGGTGGTGGGGGTCGGGCGCTTCACCTCGCCCGATGTGATGGCGCGGATGGTGAAATCCGGCACGCTGGATTTCATCGGCTGCGCCAGGCCCTCGATCGCCGACCCTTTCCTGCCGAAGAAGGTCGAGGAAGGGCGGATCGAGGATATCCGCGAATGTATCGGCTGCAATATCTGCATCACGGGCGACATGACGCAGGGCATGGGGCGCTGCACGCAGAACCCGACCTGGATGGAGGAGTGGCGCCGCGGCTGGCATCCGGAAAAGATCGCGAAACGCGGCGAAAGCGAGCGGGTGCTGATCGTGGGCTCCGGCCCCGCGGGGTTGGAGGCGGCGCGGGCGGCCTCCGAGCGCGGCTATGACGTGGCGGTGGCCGAGGCCTTGGAGGTCTTCGGCGGACGTGTGACGCGCGAGCGTGCCCTGCCGGGGCTGAGCGCCTGGGGGCGGGTGGTGGATTACCGGCTTTACCAGCTGGGGCAAAAGCCGAATGCCGCCTTGTATCCCGGCTCGCGGCTGAGTGCCGAAGATGTGCTGGATTTCGGCTTCCAGCATGTCTGCATCGCGACCGGCTCGCGCTGGCGGGCGGATGGCGTGGCGCGGCAGCATGTCGTGCCGATGCCGATTGCGGGCCGGGTTTACACGCCCGACGACCTGATGGCGGGCGACATCCCCTCGGGTCATGTCGTGGTTTATGACGACGACCATTACTACATGGGCGGGGTGCTGGCCGAGCTTTTGGCGCAGAAGGGCGCGAAGGTGACGTTTGTGACGCCCTCGGCCTATGTCTCGGACTGGACGGCGAACACGCTGGAGCTTTCGTCGATCTATCGCCGGCTGGTGGGCTTGGGTGTGACGATCCGGCTGAACACCGGCATGGCGGCGGTGAAGGCGGCCAGCGTCGAGGTGAACGGCACCTATACCGACCGCCGCGAAGAGATCGGCTGCGATGCGGTGGTGCTGGTGGCCTCGCGCGTGTCGGAGGATGCGCTCTATCAGGCGCTGAAGGCGCGGCAGGCGGAATGGGCCGACCGCGGCATCCTGTCGGTGAAGTGCATCGGCGATGCGGCGGCCCCCGCCCCCATCGCCTGGGCGACCTTCGCCGGGCACCGCTATGCGCGCGAACTCGATACGCCCGACATCGGCGACGCTTTGCCCTTCCGCCGCGAAGTCACGGCTTTGGAGGACTGAATGGGCCCCTTTGCCCTTTTCGACCGGCCCGGCGTCTGGGATATCGCGGTAGAGGGCACTCGCATCGCCGCCATCACCCCGGCGGCGGGGCCCTCGCAAGGCCTCGCCC
>CAMFIX010000027.1 GCA_945952425.1 uncultured Pseudorhodobacter sp.
CGCAGGCATCGTCGTGGGCTCGGGCAAAGCCGGGGTGCGCGGCAAGGTCGTCTCGCGCGAGGGCAGCCTCGTCCGCAATGCCGCCATCGCAGGGGTCCTGCAAGGCATCGGCCAGACGGCTTCTGCCTCGGCCCAAGGCATCACCGGGGTCGATGGTCTCGACCAGTCGCTGACCTCGATTGCCGGAGCCTCGGCAGCCGGCGCCTTGGGCGGCGGCATCTCGAACGCCGCCGATACGCTGGCCCAGTACTACATCCAGCGCGCTGAACAATATCAGCCCGTCGTCTCGCTCTACGGCGGGACCTCGGTCGAAGTCGTCTTCCTCGATGGAGTGGATCTGAGATGACCCTGCACCTTGCGGGCCTCGAGACGTGGGGTGCCCCCGCCCCGCGCCGCCCGAGCCTTGCCCTTTTGACCCTGCTGGCGCTCGCCGCCTGCGGTGCCTCCAACACGGAGAAGGACTTCCTCTGCCCCGCCCAGATGGGCTCGCCCTGCACGACCATCGCCGCCGCAGATGGCGGCACGACCTCGGGCACACCCGTCCAGGAGCGCGGCGAGGATGTCCTGGCCGATGGCCTGACCCAGGCCCCGCTGCAACCCGGCAAGGGTGCGCCGACCTTCGGCATGGGCGATGGCGGCTTTGCCTATGACGCCGCCTCCTATCGCCTCCCCGAGAAGGTCGGCACGCTCTGGATCGCCCCCCATGCCGAGGGCGAGACGCTTTACGAGGCCACTTACGTCCACTTCCTGATCCTGCCCGCAGTATGGGGGGATCGCCCCTGATGACCTCGCCCTTGAAACCCCTGAACCAGATCCTCGCGGGCCTCTTCGACGATCCAGACTGGTCCGAGGCCGCGCCGCAGGCCCTGGCCCATGATGTCGTCTCGGATTTGCTGCCCTGGCGGCTCTATGATGCCGAGCGCGAGCTTTACATCAACGAGGGCTCGACCGGGTTCCTCCTCGAGATCGCGCCCCAGGTGAATGGCATGGATCTCAGCCAGAGCCTGACCTCCGTTATCCAGTCCCGCGCGCCGCGCGAAGCGACGATCCAGATCCTGAACTGGACCTCGCCCGATATCGACGATGCGCTTCTCGCCTGGGGTCAGCACCGCTTCCGCCATGGCGAGCTCGTCCGCGAGATGGCCGCCTCGCGCCTCCGCCACCTGCGCGGCGCCCGCTTCGGCACGGATCACCCGGTCAAGGCCATTCCGCATATCCGGCGCATCTATCTCGCCGCCTGGATCGATGGCACGGGCGATCTGACCGCGCTCCGCGACTTCGAAGAGTTTCGCCGCGCCCTGATCCCGGTTTTTGGCGACGGGGGCGTGCGCCCGGTTCCTCCACAGGCCTTCCTCAAGCTCGCGGCTGAACTGCTGCACGCCGGCACCCGCGGCTGGCCGGATTACACGACCGACCAGCCCCTGAACCACCAGCTTCCCGGCGCAGGCTTGCAGGTCCGGCGAGGCTCGCTCGGCTTCCAGGGCGAGCCGGAACTCTCCGTCGCAACCTCCGCTGTCACGCGCTTCCCCCGGGAATGGGCTGCAGCCTTCGGCACGGTCCTGAATGGCCAGCCCGACACGGCCGCGCACCGCGCCCATGGGCCGGTCCTGACCTCGCTCATCATGCGGCTTCGCCCCAAGGACAAGACACTCGCCTTCCTGAACCGCCAGCGGGCTGGGCTCATGCACACGATGGGCACCGAGTTCGCCAAATGGACGGCCAACCTCGGGGAGAAGAAGGCTGAGTTCGACGGCCTCGTCACCGCCATCGAGGGCGCGGAGCGCCTCCTCGAATGCGTCTTTGTGACTTCCGCCTATGCCAAGGGAGGCGACCCGCAAGCCCGCGCGGCCCTGGCGGAGATCTCCAAGATCTACCGCATGGCCGGGATCACGCTCGGCGATGACACCTATCTCCAGCTGCCCCTCTTCCTCGCCAATCTGCCCTTCGCTGCATCGGGCGCAAGGATGGGTGATCTGCGGAAGCTCCAGCGCATGCGGCTTCTCAAGACCGAAGCCGCCGTGGCCTTCGCGCCGATGCACGGCGAATGGACCGGGGCAGGCGAGGGCAAAGGCGTCCTCCTCCTCGGTCGCCAGGGCGGGATCTTCGACTGGGACAACTTCCGCTCGACTGGCAATTACAACGTCGCCGTCCTCGGCAAGTCCGGGGCGGGCAAGTCGGTCTTCATGCAGGAGTTCGTGGCCTCGATCTATACCCGAGGCGGCAAGGTCGTGGTGATCGACGATGGCTATTCCTTCCGCAACACCGTGACCCTCTTCGGTGGCAAGTTCGTCGATTTCGAGGGCGACTGGATGATCCGGCTCAACCCCTTCTCGATGCTCTCGGAGGAAGCGATGAAGGCGCCGGACTACCGCGCCGAAGCCATCGAGATGCTGACCCGGATCGTGGCCTCGATGGCGGCCCTCGGCAAGGCGGGCCAGGGCCGGGTGCAGGAGCTGGAAGAAAGCCACATCGCGGAAGCCGTGGCCCGGGTCTGGGACGAGAAGGGCAGGGCGGGGGAAGTGGGCGACGTTCATTACCATCTGCAGGCCCATGCAACGGACCCCCGCATGGCCGATGTCCTGATCAAGATGGCGCCCTTCGTGGGCGAGGGCGTCTATGCCGAGTACCTCAAGGGCCCGGCCACGATTGCCTTGGGCGATGCCTTCACCGTGGTTGAACTCTCCCGCATCAAGGGACAGCGCATCCTGCAGGATGTCGTCCTGCAGATCGTGATGTTCCTGGCCTCCGAGCTCATGTACCGCACGCCGCGCGATGTGCCGGTGGCGCTGGTCATCGACGAGGCCTGGGACCTCCTCAAGACCGATGCCACCGCCCGCTTCATCGAGGCCCTGGTCCGCCGGGCGCGGAAGTACAATGCCGCGCTGATCACGGGCACGCAGAGCTTCCGCGACTATGAGGAGAACGCCGCCGCCCGGGTTTGCCTCGAGAACTCGGACTGGACGGTCGTCATGGCGCAAAAGCCCGAGACGCTGGACCTCCTCGCCTCGGAGCGGCGCCTCGCGGTGAACCCCGCGATGCTCCATCAGCTGAAATCCATCGCCCCGGTTGCGGGGCTCTATTCCGAGATGGCGATCAAGGGTCCGGAAGGCTGGATCTTCGGCCGTCTTCTTCTCGATCCCTTCTCGCTCGCCATGTTCTCAAGCCGGGGCGAGACCGTCGAGCGCATCCGCCGCCTTCGCGAGGAGGGCGGCCTCACCATGGTCGAAGCCCTTCGTCAGGTCGCCGCGGAAGGCTCGGCGCGATGAGAGATGTGATCCGACGCGTCTTCGGACGAGGCGCAAACCCGACCCTCGTGCCTCTTCCTGATCCCCGACAGCCCAAAGACACCATCGGAGTGCCCAAGATGAATGACGTCCTGCCCCGCAGCATCGAGGACCAGCTGATCCTGCCCAAGATGCAGAAGTTCCTGGAGCTTGCCGTCACCGGCATCCTGTCGATGGCGGCCACCTTGGCCCTCGTCACCAGCCTCACCCCGGGCTATCGCGCGGGGGCAAAGCCCATCGTCACGCTCGACGCCGACCGCGCGGCCGCGGCCTTTGTCCGTTCCCCCGGCATCGCCGATCTCGACGAGCAGGGCTTCACCGAGGCCGTCACCAAGTTCCACTCTGCGCTCCTGAAGGAAGTGCTGACCTACGGTGCCAAGACCGGCACCGTCGTTCTCTCCTCCTCTTCGGTCCTCGCGGGCGACGTGACCGACGTCACCGACCTCCTCACCCAAGCTGCGATCGCGAGGGCGAAGTGAGGGGCGAGGAGATGGACGACGCGGTGGTGGCGGACCTGTTTGCGGCGGGCCCGGGGTACGAAGGCCCGGTGGCGGCTCCTAGGGAGGGCGTGGAAATCCCGGGAAGTGAGGTGGAATACGCTGCACCGGCATCGCGCACCGTCCGCCGTTGGTGGATCGGCGGGGCAATTGCCGTCGTCGCGCTTGGCTATACCGCGCTCGCCGATCTTCAGCTGACGCTGAATGGCTCGGAAAGCCTGCCAGAGGCAGCCTATCTGCAATGGCACTGGCCGAAGCTCCTCTGGCACGGCGCGGTCGTCGCGATTCCCCCGCCGGCGCTCTTTGGCGCCGCCTTCGAGGGATACTCCATCGTCAAGCGCGTGGGCGGCTTGCCGGGTGATCCGATCCGGAACTTCGGCGACCGCGTCTGCGTGGCGGGCATCTGTTATGATGCCGAGATGCGAGACGGCCATCCCTTCGCGGATCTCCTGCCCTCCGGGGTGGTGCCACCCGGCATGGTTGCCCTCTTCGGTGAGGCCTCGAACTCGCTCGACAGCCGCTATGCCCGCTTTGGCCTCGTCCCGATCTCGGAGATCGAGGCCGTGGGTCTTCCCCTCCCGGGATTCCCACGCTGGCAGAGCATCGCGGCCTGGATGGAGCTGAAGGACTGACATGGGCAGCGTTTCCTGGACATTTGCGCCGGGCGCTCTCGCCCTGGCCCTCTGCCTCGCCGCCGTCGGGGCCGAGCTCTGCGACGCGCGTGACCTTGGCACGATGGGCGAGCTCTTCCCCATCGCCGAACCAGACCTCATGGCCCTGATCGAGGCAAAGGTCGCTGGCCTCGTCGGTGGGGATGGCCTCAAGCGGATGGAGGAGGAATTCCAGTCCAAAGCCCGCACGTTCGCCGAGACCCCACCCGGTCGCAAACTCCCGCGCGCAGAGAAGTCCAGAAACTTTACCTTCGATCCCTCGATCACCCTCGGCCGCGACCTCGCAGATCAGAATGGCTTCGTCTTCGCCTCGGCGGGAACCCAAGTGAACCCGCTCGCCTACAGCCATTTCGACAAGGCGATCCTCTTCATCGACGGGGACGATCCGGTCCAGGTCGCCTGGGCCCTCGCCCAAGGTGATGAAACCTCCAGCTTGATCGTCCTGACCTCAGGCCGCCCCCTGGATCTGACGCGCCGCTTCGGGCGCCGCTTCTGGTTCGACCAAAATGGCGTCCTCTCGACCCGATTCCAAATCGCGCATCTCCCCTCCCGGGTGACCCGCGCCGATCCCGTGCTGCAGATCGAGGAAGTGGCGCTGCCAGGCTCCGGTCCCGGTCAAGCGGCAGTCACCGTTCCAATTGCTGGGGCGATGTCCGTCCCCGAGCCGGGCAATGATGCCAGGCAGCATTCCACGTTCTCCGCTGGCCCGCTGCCGGATGTGGCGAGCGTCCCCGCTTCGGAGCGCGCGCCCCAATGATCGCCCGCCTCCTCCTCGCCGGGGCTCTGGCGCTCATGGGCCTAACCGACACCGCCATCGCCAAGTGCAATGCTCGCTTCCTGAACCCGCTGACCGAAGTCTGCTATGACTGCATCTTCCCGATTTCCATCGGCGGCGCCTCGCTCTTCGGCTCGCGCCCCGACACGCCAAACCCTGGCTCGCCGCTCTGTGCCTGTGGCGGTTTCCCGCCCCGGATCGGGCTCTCCATCGGTCTCTGGGAGCCGGTCCGTCTGACCGACATCGCCGATGAGCCCGGCTGCTTCGTCAATCTCGGTCTGAAGTTGGACCTCGGTCTCTTCGCCACGGGCAAGGGCGCGGTGACCGTCGATGACGTCGGAAGCCAAGGCTCCCGCTGGCAGGCGCATTACTATTACTACCCGCTCCTCAGCTGGCTCGGCACGCTGATCGACGGGCTCTGCCTCGAGGCCTCCACCTTCGATGTCGCCTATATGAGCGAGTTCGATCCGCTCTGGCAGGACCCCGAGCTTCAGACCCTGATCAACCCGGAAGCCGTCCTCTTCGCCAACCCGGTCGCCCAGGGCGCCTGCGCGGCAGACTGCGTCGCGGCCTCGTCAGGGGGCCTCGGTAAGGACAAGCTCTTCTGGTGCAACGGCTGCCAGGGCGCGCTCTATCCGATGACCGGAGATGCCAACGAGCATTACGGCGCGGTCCAGGCCTCGGAAACCGTGGCGGCGAAACTCCTCGCCCGCATGCATCGCTTTGGTCTCGCGCGGCGGACCTCCGGCTCGGGGGCGCTTTGCCAGCCGCAGCCTGCGCCGATCATCCCGAAGTCGCAATATCGTTTCCAGATCACGCGGCCGAAGCCCATGACCTCGGGCCGATATGCCTGTGCGCCGATCGGCGCCTCGACGCAGTTCATGGATGCGGGCCGCGCCTATCCGTTCAAGGGCGAAAGCTTCGGCTGGCTCACCTGGAGGAAACACAATTGCTGCGCGCTTTGATCCTCACTGGGTGCTGTCTTTTGGCCGCAGCCCATGCCCGGGCCGAGGATCAACCGCCCAAGTTTGCGCCCGGGGCCACGGAGACCGTGGATGTCGATGTCATGGGTCTCCTGGAGGGGGCCAAGAAGGCGGCGGAAGGCCTCGGGGCGGAGTTGCAGACGGCGGCACCCTCTGATCTCGGGGGATGGGCCGAGAAGATCGAGACGCTGGAAGACGCCGCTCGAACCGACCCGCGGGTGCGCGGGCTCCTGGGTGTTGGTCCCGGGAAGGGGGCATCGCCAGCAGCGGCAGGGCAGGGGGAGAAGCCGAGCTACGGTCAGGCCCGCATTCTGGTCTTCGCAAGCCTCGGCATGCCGAAGGAGAGCCTGCGCCAGATCTTCCACGACGCGGATCGGTTTGGCGCAACCGTCGTGGTGCGCGGTTTCGTCGGGAATTCGGTGGTCAAGACGGGCGAGGCGCTGCGTGCGGTCATGCCCATCAACGACGCCACCGCCCCGGGCGCAGGAACCGGCGCGAGCGACACGGCGGCGGGGCAGGGGGCTTCGGACCCCGGCCTCAGCGGTCCGGCAGCGGCAGGCCGCGGCGCCGTCGCTGAGGCTGATCAAGTCTTCCAGGCACCAGAGACCACCAGCAGGGCAGGGGGCCTTGCCATCGATCCGACTCTCTTCCGGCGCTTCAAGGTCGAGGCGGTGCCCGTCTATGTCGTCTTGGCCGAGCCCCTCGCCACTTGTGAATCCCAAGGATGCGCCGAGGATCCCCTGCCGCGCCATGACCGGATCGCGGGCAACATTTCCCTTGAGGCTGCCCTTGAGATGGTCGCCCGCGCGAAGGGGGATGCTGCGGGCCAGGCCCGCGTTGCGCTCCTTGATGGGAACGCCGACGCGACAGCGACGCCTTCGGTCATGCCGAGCAGCTCCGTCCCGACCGGGGGCGAGCCATGATCCTTCCCGTCAGGCTGCCTGACCGGCGCCGAAATCTTGGTCCGTCTGCCCTCGCGCTTGTCGCCTCCCTGATGCTGAACCTCTCAGCTGCATCGTCGCTGTTGGCCGACCCGATGTCCGCCGCCGCAGCCCAAGGCCGCGCCGCCGCTGAGGCCCTCCGCCTCAAACCCGGCGCCTCCCTCTTTTCTGGATCGAGCCTCAACTCGGTCTTGCCAGGCGCGAATGCGACCCCGCCGGAAGCCTCGATCACCGGCGCGACCATCGAGGACCAAGCCACGATGCGGGCGGCGGGATCCTCCCGCGCGGCACAGGCTTTGAAGACCGAGGTCAACGCCGCGCAAGCCAACCCAAGGCCGATGCAATCGGCCGGGGAGGCAATCCCCGGCGCCGATGCTGCAGTCAGCGGCGCGGACCAGACAGCCGGTGCCCTCTTCGCGGCTTCGGGCTCCGACGGCGGTGCCTGCGAAGTCCAGGGCCTCGCCCAGGCAGGGACCATCGAGCGTTCCTGCCAGCGCGTGGTTGCCACGACCTCCTCGACCTGCGAGACCCATCTCGAAGTCAGCGTGGTTCAAACCTCGACCTATCAATGTGACGAGAGCGAGGGCGGCAGTACCTGCACGGCCCTTGCCGCCGCCCCGGCCTGCCATGAGACCTCGCGCGCCTGCCTCGATCTCGCACCGGACGGCACCTGCCGCGCCGAGCGGGTCCAGGTCTCCTGCGAGAACTACTCCGGCGACATCGGCGGCGCCGAACTGGTCTCGAGCCCGCCGCCCGTCATCACCGAGGTGGAGGTCGGCAGCTGCGATGAGATCGGTCCCCACTGCGCCAAGGCGGAGCCGACTTGCTCGTCCGGGCCTGAGACCCGGATCATCAATGGCCTCCCCGTCACCCGCGCCTGTTGGGCGCATGAGGCCAAGACCTCCTGTGCCGCTGAGGGCGTGCAATCGACCTGCGGTCTCTTCGAGGCGGACACCTCCTGCCACCGCATCCAGTCCGACTGCATCGTCGAAGATGAGGCAGGCACCTGCCTGCAATGGGAGGACCGCTATCGCTGCGACGGCACGCCGACCACCGCGACCCCGGCCTCCTGCGACAAGCTCCATGTTTGCGCAGGCGGCTATTGCGAGGATGTGGCGCCCGAGCCTGCGACCAAGGATCTGGGCTCAGCCTCGTCCTGGATGGGCGTGCTGGGCGGCATGGCAGACGACGCGACCCGGAGCTTGTCCGGCCAGATCGTCCGGGTCTTCGATGGACACCCCGCCGCATGCCGGGTTGGGTCCTTTGGCGTCCTGAACTGCTGCAGCGATACCGGCTGGGGTAATCACCTGCTCGGGGAATGCTCGGCCGACGAGCTCAGTCTGAAAGACCGCGCCGAGGTCGGGGCCACGCACTACATCGGCTCTTACTGCGCCAAGCGCTTCTTCGCCTGCCTGCAGGTCAAGCGCGTCTATTGCAGCTTCAACGGCAAGCTTGCCCGGGTCTTCATCGAGGGTTTGCGCGCCGTCGAGGGCCGCGGCTTCGGCTCGCCCCGGGGCCCTGACTGCGCGGGCGCAACCGTTGAAGAGCTCGAGGCCGCCGATCTCGAACGCATCGATCTGAGCGAGGCCTTCGCGGACATGACCTCCGGCATCGCCGTGCCCGGGATCGAGACGATCCGGGACTTCCTCGCCACCCGCATCAAGGGCTGATCCCATGCGCCTCACCCGCCGCAATCTCCTTGCTCTTCCGGCAGCCCTTGGTCTCGGCACCGCCGTCGAACCGATTGCCGCCAACCCGCGCCCGCCTATCGGTCTGATCTTCGTCGGCGCAAGCTGGTGCCCGGTTTGCCATCAGGCGGCCTTGGTTCTCGCACCGGCGGCCGAGCGCTCGGGTCTCGATATCCTCGTGGCCTCGCAAGACGGCAAGGCCATCGCACCCTGGACTTCCTTCGTCGATGCGCGGGGCAATCGGATCACGGCCAGCATCACCGAAATCCCGACGCTCCTCTTCGTCGATACGGCACGCGGTCAGATCATCGGGACGCTGAAAGGGTTCCAGAGCCCGGGGCAGTATCTCGGGACGATCCGGGAGACCCTGCGGCAGGCGAGTGCGGCGCATGGCTGAGGTGGGAAATGCCTGGAAGAGAGGGGTGGTGCTGGCGGGAGCGGTCGCGTTTGCGGCAGTGATGCCTGCCCATGCGGAGAACGGGCGCGCCTTCGGATTTTGCCAGGATGGCGTCCAGATCGGGTGGAACTTCTACTGCGATCCGGCGAAGAAAGCCGGGCCCAAGCCCAAGCCTGCGGCGCCGAAGCCAGCTGACCCGGCACCTGCGGAAGCGCCACCGCCCGCCGATCCCTATCCCGCGACCACGGTGATCGAGACGGCGCGCAAGGAGCTCGACGAAATCCGCAACCGCGCGATCCTCGAGCCGACCCCGGAGAACCTGCAGGCCTATATGTTCGCCCAGAAGGCCATGGTCGATCAGGCCGGACGCTTGGCCGATATCTGGGAGCGGGACCTCTTCCGCACTCCCGACCTCGACGCCAACCGCGACTGGCCCCTGAGCCAGGTCGGAGGTCAGGTCTTCCAGGACCAGAAGACCGCCGAATGGACGGAAGCCCTGCAGGCCGCATCGGCGCATCTGGGCTTCATGGTCGTCGTCAGCGACGAGGCGAGTTGTCCCCTCTGCACGAAGCAGCTCGAGGTCATCGCCCAGATGCGCCAGACCTATGGCATCACGCCGCTTGTGGTCTCGAAAGACGGCTCGCACCATCCGGCCTTCCCGGAGGCAGAGCCCGACCGAGGGCAGCTGAAGGCCCTCGGCCTCGACCAGAACCCCACCCCCTTCATCGCGCTCATCGAGCCGCAGTCCGGTCAGGTCCAGCCCCTCGGCAGTGGCCTTCTGACCGAGGATGTCATCCTCGAGCGTGTCTTCGTCGTCACCCGCGTGCCGGAAGGCCAGCGCTATTTGGAGAAGAACTGATGCAGCTCCCCCGCATCCTGGCCCGCGCCCTGCAGCTCAGCCTTGCCTTCGGTCTTTGTCTCGCCTCCGTCGTGCCTGTCGCGGCCGATAATATCGGCTCGGACCTCAAGGACTTCTGGGAGCGGGCAGGGGGAGGCGTGAATGTCAGCCGTCCGACGACCTACCAGGGCCAAGCGGGCGGCTTCGTCACCATGGGCTCGCTCTATGTCCGCTCCCGTCCCCGCAACTCGGGGCTGATGAACATCCAGCTGCCCTCGGTCCGCTCGGGCTGCGGCGGGATCGACATCTATGGCGGGGCCTTCTCCTATATCTCCAAGGAGGAGCTGATCGACCTCGCCAAGGGGATCATGCAGAATGCCTCCTCCTATGCCTTCGAGCTGGCCTTGGAATCTCTCTCCCCTGCCGTCCACGAGCAGATGGTCAAGCTTCGCGACCTCGTCCAGAAGGTCAACGCGATGAACATCAACTCCTGCGAGACCGGCCAGCTTCTCTCGGGATCCCTCTGGGCCGAGGTCGATGGCAACACCCAAAGCGTCTGCAAGACCGTGGGCACCATGACCGGGCGCTTCGCCGACGCGCTCTCGGCCCGCTATGGCTGCGGCAGCGAGGGCAAGACCACTGCCACCCTGGCCGCCGCCGATGGCGCCCTGAAGGACCAGGTCCCGGTCGATGTGAACTACGCCTGGAAGGCGATCCAGAAGAACCAACTCCTCAAATCCAACCCCAAACTTGCCGAGCTCTTCATGACCCTCTCCGGCACGATCATCACCCGAGCCGCCGCCAATGACAACGAGGGCCCCCAGCACCAGGTCATCACCCCCCGCGCTTTCACCCCGGACATGGTCGCGGCCTTCGTCGAAGGTGGGACCCTCAAGGTCCTTCATTGCAACGAGACTGAGAAATGCCTGGCGCCAACCTTGGTCGAAACGACGATCCCGGCCTCGGAGGCCTTCTACGCCCGCGTCTCGACCATCCTGCAGGGCATCTCCGATGCGCTCCGCGATGACACGAAGCTCACCCCCGAGGCCATCGGCCTGATCGGCATGACCTCTGTCCCGGTCTATGACACGTTGAAAACCGCCCGGGCCTCCAAGTTCCAGTTCACCGACGACGAAATCGCCCTCATCGCTGAGCTGGTCGCCATCGACTGCGCCATGCGCTACACACAAGACGCCATGCAGGAACTGGCCAAGTCCGCCTCGAACACAGCCGCCTCCGGCTCCATCGTCCAGGACTTCCAGGCCTCGGTCGGCAAAAGCCTCGATGCCTTCGGGACGTTCAGGAACGAGGCCCAGGCAAAATACGACCATGCCGTCGCTGCGCTGGAGAAGCTGCAGATGGCGAAGGGGGTGCTGGCGGCACAAGGGGCGGCGAGGTTCGCGGGGGAGGTGGGGCAGTGAAGTCTGGCCTTGGCCGCAATTTTGATCCGCCGATTGGCTGTCGACCCTCGCCACACGGTGGGTTTTGACTCGCGGCCGGCGACGCTAGATGGCGCCTCGGATCTCCCGACGTGCCGCCGCAGCGAGAAACGACGACCGCGTCATGCGGCGTTCCTTCGCCACCTGGTCGATGGCCCGCAGAAGGCCGCGTTCGATCGACACATTGACGCGCTCAGGGGTGGAGTCGGCAGGGATATAGGGCACTGGCATCAGAACGGCGCCCTGCGCCAATTCCGCTGCCACCTCGGGCCGCGAGCGGATCTCGTCAAGGGGGGAGGGGGTGACCTCCTTTTGATCTTGAAACCAGAGATCCATGGCCTCTGCTGCAGCGGCCGGAATGCCCTCCCAGGTGTCGGAGGCCGCAAAGCAGCCCGGCAAATCGGGGAATGAGAGCCCGAAGGCGCTGTCGGGGTCTTTATGAACGATGGCGGTCAGGTATTGCATTTCAGTCTCCCAAGCAGCGAAGGCATATCGGTCTAGAGCAGCCCGGCCATCCGGTAGATGTTTCTGACGGTCCCTTCGGGCAAGTCCTTCTTCGGGTGAGGCAAGATCACCGTCCTGTCGCCTTTCCGAAGCTTGAGGTGCGATCCATTCTTGGACACTTCCTCGAAACCTGCGTCCTTCAGAACTTTCAGGAGCTTCCGCGAGTTCGTTTCCAGGTCCATCGCCTCTCCTGCGCTGTGTATATATTTACACAAGTCGGGGTGCGACGTAAAGGCCGACGTGCAAATAAATGTGTGCGCCCTTCTGTTTGTTGCGCGCTTTATCGTCAACTCATCAGCTTGGCTTACAAGTTCGAATTTCGAGAGACCATGGCGCCTCTGGCACAAGGGGCCGCTTCGGGGCTTGGCGCTGCGTGAACTCAAATTCCCCCGATGTCACCTTTGCCTGTCCCCCGTTGTGCTTTGATTCTGTTGGTGATTTCTGCCGGTTCTCTGGGGTGATTTGACCCCGTTGGACCGGGGGTGTCATGCCGACTTTCGAGATCTACACGACAGGCGGCGCCTGGTATTTGACGGCAGTCTTCAACTTCCTCGCGGCTTTCACAGGGGCTGCGGACTTCAAGCTCTTCATCTCCATCGGACTTTCGCTCGGGGCCGTGGGCCTGATGTGGCGGATGGTTTGGGGGACGGGGCTGAAGGACATCCTGAACCAGGTCGTCCTGATGCTGCTGGTCGGCCTCGGCGGGGTGGGGGTCAAGGCCCGGGTCGTGATCATCGATCCGACGGCGGGGACGATCCCGATCTATGGCACGGTGGATAACGTGCCGTGGTCCATCGCGATGCTGGGGCATTTCACCTCGGCCGTGGGGTACGAGCTGACCGCGCGGATGGAGACGCTGCTCTCGACGCCCGACAACCTCTCTTACCAGAAATCCGGGATGCTCTTCGGGGCGACACTCTTGTCGCAGGCGGCGCGCTGGCGGGCGGTCTCGCCGCAGATCCATGAATTGGTGGTCAATTACCTGCAGAACTGCGTCATCGACGGGACGATGCTGGGTCACATGGATCTCGAAGAGGTCTCGGGCACGGGGTCTCTGGACGCCGAGATCACCGACCATGTGCCGCAGTCCTTGGCCTATTACGACACGGTCACCGGTCAGACCGAGGGTTGCGCGGCGCGTTGGTCTGCGGTCAGGGGCCTGATCGGCGTCGAGGTCGAGAAGGTTCTGACCGTCAAGGCGGCGGGAGCCTTCCCGAGCGGGCAGGGCACGGGAGCGGCGAACGTCGCCAAGCTCAAGGGCACCCTGGCGGATTTCCAGATGATGATCGGCATGTCCTCGGCCTCGGCGGTGGCGACCGTGCGCCAGGCGATGCTGCTGACGGCCATGGACGACGCTGTGAACCGCTTCATCGCGACCTCGGGGAATGATGCCGCCATGGCGCTTTACCAGACCGCGCGGACGGATGTGCAGACCCGCGCCTCCTATTCCGCCATCGGCGCCAGTGCGTTGAAATGGGTGCCGCTCCTGAAGATCGTCTTGGAGACCGTCTATGACGCCTGCTTCCCTCTGGCGCTCTTCATTATGGTGGCGCTGCCGGGCGGCTGGTCCGTCCTGAAGGGCTATGCCGGGGGATTTGTCTGGCTTGCGGCCTGGGGGCCCATCTCGGCGATCCTGCACATGATCGTGCTGGAGGCGGCCTCGGGCTATTACCGCTCGGTGGGGCTGACGACCTCGGACGGGACGGTGAACGACGT
>CAMFIX010000028.1 GCA_945952425.1 uncultured Pseudorhodobacter sp.
GCCATGGGGCGCATAAGAGACCCCGTCCACCACTGTCCGCACGCCCTTCTCGCGCGCCATGGCGCAGATTTCGGCGACCGGGTTGATCTCGGCCACCACGTTGGAGCAATGCGGGAAGCACAAGAGCTTCACCCGCCCATCGGCCAGCAAAGGCACCAGCCGCGCGGGGTCGAGGTGCCCCGTCGCCGGGTCGATCTTCCACTCGCGGACCTCGATCCCCTCGTCGGCCAGCCGCCGCCAGGGGCCGGAATTCGCCTCATGATCCTGGTTCGTCACCACGATGGCCGCCTTCTTGTCGCGCAGCCAGATGCGCACCGCATTGGCCAGGACGAACGTATTGGCTGTGGTCGAGGGCCCGAAGCTCAACTCTTCATAGGCGCAGCCCATCAGCGCCGAAAGCCGGGCGCGCGCCTCGTCCATCTCGGCCCCGCCCTCGGTCGCGCCGGGATAGGGCGCGTAGGGCTGCACCTTGCGGTCGGTGTAAAAGCGGTGCAGCCGGTCGACCACCGCCTGGGCCGGGAAAGACCCGCCCGCGTTTTCAAAGAAAGCCTGGCCGCCCAGGACAGGGCTGGAAAAGGCCGGGAACTGGCTGCGCACGAAAGTCAAATCGAGGTTCAAGGATCACTCCATGGGAAGCTATGGCGTGACGGGTCTTCCCGCCGATCCGGAGGGACGCCCCGCCCCGGAAGGGCCCCGCAGGCCCGCCCGCCACGCTAGCCGCCCACCGTCCCTTCGGCAACCCTGCGCCGCATTCCGCGCCATCTGCCCGAAAAATCGCCGCCCGCCGCCGCGGATGACAAAAGTTGACTTGCGAAACCCCGGGCAAGGCGCAATCCTTCGTCCTTAACCTCTTGGCAAGTCCCTTGCCCAAACCCGGTTCAACCGGCCCGTCCCAGAAGGAGAACAGATGTCGCGCCTCTTCACCCTGACCGCTGGGAGCGCCCTGGCGCTCGGCCTATCGGCCGGCATCGCCGCCGCCGCCGATGCCGATCTGACCGTCTTCGACTGGTCCGGTTTCGAAATCCAGCCGCTCGTCGAACCCTATGTCGCCAAATACGGCGACATGCCGACCTATGCGATCTTTGCCGATGACGACGAGGCCTTCCAGAAGCTCTCCTCCGGCTTCAAGGCGGATGTGGCGCATCCTTGCAGCCAGATGATCCAGAAATACCGCGATGCCGACCTGATCGAGCCTTGGGACACCTCCAAAATCCCGAATTTCGACAAGATCGACCCGCGCTTCCTGTCCTCGCCGATCTTCAAGGACGACAAGGGCGTCTGGTTCATCCCGACCGACTACGCCTATACCGCCATCGCCTACAACACCAAGGAAGTGCCCGAGGCCGATGTCGCCTCGCTGCAGATCTTCGCCGATCCGAAATATGCCGGCCGGATCTCGCTGCCCGACAATGCCGACGACGTCTGGTCGCTGGCCTTGCTGGCCACGGGCGTGTCCGACTGGACCAAGGTGACCGACGACCAGTTCAAGGCCGCCGCCGACTGGCTGCGCAAGGTGCATCCGAATGTCGTGGCCTATTGGTCCGACCCCTCGCAGCTGTCGCAGCTGATGGCCTCGGGCGAGGTTGTGCTGGCCTGGTCCTGGAACGACGCCGTGACCCTGCTGCAGGGCGAGAAATTCCCCATCGGCTTCAACCGCACCCCGAAAGAGGGCGCCTCGAACTGGTTCTGCGGCTATGTGAACCTGAAGAACGGGCCGGGCAAGGAAGACAAGGTTTACGACTTCATCAACGCCTGGCTGGATGACGGCACGGCCAAGGGGCTCTTGGAAAACATCGGTTACGCCACGACCCAGACCGCGGGCATGGCCAAGATCGACCCGGCCGAGCTGGCGCAGCATTATGCCGACCCGGTGAAGGGCACGCTCCTGACCCAGGTGCCGATCGACCCGGCGATGCGCGACCGCATGGTGAACGAGTTCGAACAGATCAAGTCGGGGTTCTAACCCCCCCAACCTGACCGAAAGGCCCGAAGCCCCCGCTTCGGGCCTTTTCCATTGCCGCGGCAGGGCGGCGCCCCTATCCTCCGCCCACCCCAACCGAGGAGCCCCCGATGCCCGACTGGTTCCAGGCGACCGAGGCCCCCGGCGGCTGGCGCGGCCTGCGGATGCTGACCGAGCCGCTGGTGTCGGACATGTACCGCGCCAATCTTTACACCGTCTTCGGCCGCGATGCCGATCTGCAGTTCGATTTCGGCTGCGGCGTGGTGCCCTTGGCGCCCGCGCTTGGCCTTGGCGCCAAGCCGGTGATCGCGGTGGCAAGCCATGCCCATGTCGATCATATCGGCGGCTTTCACGAATTCTCCGACCGCCGCGGCCATGGCGCCGAGGCCGAGGGCTTCGCCACCATGGCCCAGCCCTTCACCCTGGCCGCGGGCTTTGCCGGCCACAAATACGGGCCGACGCTGCTGGCCCCGCCCCATCCCGGCCATGACTTCGCGACCTGGGCCCTGACGCCCGCCCCCCTGACCTCCGTCCTGGCCGAGGGCGACCGCATCGACCTCGGCGACCTTTGCTTCACCGTCCTGCATCTGCCCGGCCATTCCCCCGGCGGCATCGGCCTTCTGGAGGAGCGCAGCGGCCTCTTCCTCACCGGCGATGCGATCTATGACGACCGGCTTCTCGACGACCTGCCGGGCTCTTCGGTGCCCGATTACCTCGCGACGATGGCGCGGCTGGCGGAGCTTGACTGCGCGCTCGCCCTCGGCGGCCATGGCGCGCCGATGAGCCGCACGCGCCTGCACAAGATCGCCCGAGATTACATCGCCCGCAACGGCTAGGGCCGCCGCCCTTGCGCCGGGCGCCCCGTCGGCCTATATCTGGCCCTGTTCGGGGCAACCCGGACTATGGCGATAAACGCACCTGTAATAGACGGCTCGGACCCGGGGGCGGTACCCGGCGACTCCACCAAACCTCCCGTGCATTGGCGGGCGATGGGGTCGAAATTAGGATCGACGGACGTTCAAAGAGGCCAGCTTTCGCTCGGTGAGGTACCACCGTTATCGGTCCAAGATCACAGTTGCCAATGACAACCGTGCTCCGGCTTTCGCTCTGGCTGCGTAAGCAGCTCGAGTAAGCCAAACCTAAGTCCTTATGGGTAGCACCGTAAGGCGGGGCCCCCAGGAGCCTGGCAACAGAATCCTGGACCTCCCCCCGCTTGACCGCGCCGCCTGGCCGCCCTAGACCTCTGTCATGGGGCCGATCCGCGCGCCCCGTGAGGCCCCGGCCAAAGCGCGACATCCCTGACCCATGGAGGCCATCGATGCCGCAATTGAACCAGATCACCCCCGCCCAGCTGATGCGCCTGATCGGCACGCCCGAGGCGCCCATCCTCCTGGACCTGCGCCCCGCGCCGGACGCCTTCCTTGTGCCGACCGCCCGGCCCTGCGGACTGGAGCCGCCTGCCCTGCCCCCCGGCTCGCGCGTCGTAACCCTTTGCACCCATGGCAAAAAGCGGTCGGAGGGCATGGCGGCCCTCCTGCGCCTGCAAGGCCACACCGTCGAGGTGCTGGAGGGCGGCCATGCCGCCTGGGCCGCCGCCGGTCTGCCCCTGACGCCGGTGGCAGCCCTACCCGGCTCCAGCCTCTGGGTCACCCGCCACCGCCCCAAGATCGACCGCATCGCCTGCCCCTGGTTGATCCGCCGCTTCATCGACCCCGGCGCCCGGTTCCTTTTCGTCGCCCCCGGTGAAGTGCTGGCCGTCGCCGAAACCTTCGGCGCCACCCCTTTCGACATCGAGGGCGTGCCCGTCTCGCACCGCGGCGACCTTTGCAGCTTCGACGCGCTGATCGCCGATTTCGGCCTGTCGACCCCCGCCTTGGAGCGGCTGGCCCTGGTGGTCCGCGCCACCGATACCGACCGGCACGACCTGGCGCCCCAGGCCGCGGGGCTTCTGGCGATTTCAGTCGGCCTCTCAAGGCTTTACCGCGACGACCTCGCGCAGCTGGAGGCCGGGATCGCGCTTTACGACGCCCTTTACCGCTGGGCTCGCGACGGGGCGGACGAGGGCCACGACTGGCCGGCCGGGAGGGCATCATGACGACCTGGCGCGACCTCTTCACCTGTTTCGGCAAGATCGGGCTCTTGTCCTTCGGCGGCCCCGCGGCGCAGATCGCCTTGATGCACCGCGAAGTGGTGGACAAGCGCCAATGGGTTGAAGAGAAAGACTATCTCGCCGCCTTGTCCTTCTGCATGCTGCTGCCGGGCCCCGAGGCGATGCAGCTGGCCACCTGGATCGGCTGGCGGCTGAAGGGCACGGGGGGCGGGCTTCTGGCGGGGCTGCTCTTCGTCCTGCCCGGCGCCGCGGTCGTGCTGGCGCTGGCCGCGCTTTACGTCGGCTTCGGCCATGTGCCGGGGGTCATGGCGCTCTTCCAGGGGGTGCAGGCCGCCGTCATCGCCGTGGTGATCGAGGCGCTGCTGCGGGTCGCAAAACGCGCGCTGAAGGGGCGGGCGTCGCGGGGGATCGCAGGGCTGAGCTTCGCCGCGCTGTTCCTCTTTGGCCTGCCTTTTCCGGTGGTTATCCTAGCCGCCGGGTCTTGGGGCGCCTTGACGGCGCGCGGCCAGGCCGTGGCCCCGCCCGCCCCAGGAGCCCTCAGCGAAAGCCTGCGCGCGCTGGGGATCTGGGGCGCGGTCTGGCTGGTGCCGCTGGGGCTCTTGCTGGCCTTCGCGCCCCCGATCCTGGCCGATATCGCGCTTTTCTTCTCGAAACTCGCGCTTTTGACCTTCGGCGGCGCCTATGCGGTGCTGGCCTGGATGAGCCAGGCCGTGGTCGCGGATTTCCACTGGCTGAGCCTGCCGCAGATGATGGACGGGCTGGGCCTGGCGGAAACCACGCCGGGGCCCTTGATCCTGGTGGTGGAATTCGTGGCCTATGTCGCGGGGGCACCGCATGGCTTGGGGGTGGCGGCGGCGATCGTCGCACTGTGGATGACGTTTGCACCTTGTTTTCTATGGATTTTCGCGGGCGCCCCCTGGATCGCCCGCCTGACCGCCATGCCCCGCCTGGCCGGAGCGCTTTCGGCGATCATGGCGGCGGTGGTGGGGGTGATCGGGCATCTCTCGCTCTGGTTCGCGCTGCATGTGCTCTTCGCGAAGGTCGATCCGGTGACGGCCTTTCCGCTGCACACGATCCTGCCCGAGCCCCTCAGCCTGCGCCCCCTTGCGCTCGCCATCGCGCTCTTTTCGGCCTGGGGACTCCTGCGGCGCCACTGGCCCTTGCCGGGCGTTCTCGCAGCTGCAGCAATAATTTCCGCAGCGGCAAATCTTCTCTGATCCGGGCTTCCCTTCCGGGCCATATCGCCTATGTTGGGCCAGACGATCCGGGAGGGCGCATGGCAAAGTCGATCGACTACGGCAACCTGATGCATGTGGCCATGCGCGGCCTGATCCAGACCGTGCTGGAAGAGGTCGCGCAAGAGGGTCTGCCCGGCGCCCATCACTTCTATATCACCTTCGACACCACGGCCGATGACGTCGAAATGCCCGATTGGCTGCGCGCGCGCTATCCCGGCGAGATGACCGTGGTCCTGCAACACTGGTTCGAAGACCTGGTCGTTACGGACGAGGGGTTTTCGGTCACGCTGAACTTTGGCGACACGCCGGTTCGGATGGGCATTCCCTTCGATGCCTTGCGCACCTTCGTCGACCCTTCGGTGGAATTCGGCCTGCGGTTCGAAAGCCATGCCGAAGAGGAGGAGGACGGCGACGACGATCCGGAGCCCGATCCGACCCCGCCGCAAGATGCCCAGGTCGTGCGTCTCGACCGTTTCCGGAAAAGCTGACATGTCCGAGACTTTGCTCTTCTTCCGCCAGCTGATCTCGCGCCCGGTGCAGATTTCGGCCATCGCCCCCTCGTCGCGGTTCCTGGCCAGGGCCATGGCGAAGGATCTGGGGCCAAGTGTCGGAAAAGTCGTGGAATTCGGACCGGGGACGGGGCAGCTGACCAAGGGGATTCTCGGCGCCGGCGTGGCGCCGAAGGATCTGTCGCTGTATGAGATGAACCCGGAATTCGTGAGCCATCTGCGCGGCAAGTTCCCGGGCGTGGCAGTGCACCTGGCCCCGGCGCAAAGCGCAGTCGCGACGGAAAGCGACGTGGGTGCGGTCGTCTCGGGCCTGCCGCTTTTGTCGATGCCCGAAGGTTTGCGGCGCGAGATCGTGGCGGCCGCCTTCAAGATCCTGCGGCCCGATGGATTTTACGTGCAATTCACCTATGGCCCGCGCCCCGCGATGACGGATGCCGATATCGAGGCGCTTGGTCTGACCTGGAAGCAGACCGCTTTCGTCGCGCTGAACTTCCCCCCCGCCCGCGTGCACACCTTCCGCCGTCGCTGAGCGGAGCGCGCAAGCGCGCAAGATTTTCCTCTCGCCTCTGGGCGTGCCGCCCAACCGGCTCGGCGTTTGGGGCAGGAGGTTGGGCATGAGCGAAGGTCGTCGTGTAATGCCTTGATTTTGCTTCAAGGTTTCAGCGCTGCTTTGTGGGCGCCTTGCCGCAGATAACGGCCCGCTGGATGGCTTTTGCCTGCGCAGACCATTTTCGTATACCATTGCATGCCGATTGAAATTTCCGCGCCGCGGCGTTAGAAGGGCGCCACTCATAGGGGAGCCTGCAAGATGACTGCGACGCGCACCGAGACCGACAGCTTTGGCCCGCTGGACGTCCCTGCCGACAAGTACTGGGGGGCGCAGACGCAGCGCTCGATCATCAATTTCCCGATCGGCTGGGAGCGGCAGCCGGTGCCGGTGATCCGCGCGCTCGGCGTGATCAAACAGGCCTGCGCGCGGGTGAACATGGCGCAGGGCGACATATCGGCCGAGCTTGGCAATGCCATCGTCGCGGCAGCGGGCGAGGTGATCGCGGGCAAGTTCGACGACAATTTCCCGCTAGTCGTCTGGCAGACGGGCTCGGGCACCCAGTCGAACATGAATGCCAACGAGGTGATCTCGAACCGGGCGATCGAGATGCTGGGCGGGGTCATGGGCTCCAAAAAGCCGGTGCATCCGAACGATCATGTGAATATGGGGCAGTCGTCCAACGACACCTTCCCGACGGCGATGCATGTCGCGATCGGCTGCCATGCGCGGGACGTGCTGTTGCCGGGGCTGGAAAAGCTTGCCAAGGCGCTTTGGGCGAAGTCCAATGAATTCAAGGGCATCATCAAGATCGGCCGGACGCATACCCAGGATGCGACGCCGCTGACCTTGGGCCAGGAATTCTCGGGCTATGCGACGCAGGTCGACAAGGGGATCGCGCGTGTGAGGGCTTGCCTGCCCGACATTTACGAGCTTGCGCAGGGTGGCACGGCGGTCGGCACCGGGTTGAACACCAAGGTCGGTTTCGACAAGCGCGTGGCGGCGGCGATTGCCGAGATCACGGGACTGCCTTTCGTGACCGCGCCGAACAAGTTCGAGGCTCTGGCCGCGCATGACGCCATGGTGATGTTCTCGGGCGCGCTGAAGACCGTTGCAGCCGCTTTGTTCAAGATTGCCAATGACTTGCGCCTTCTGGGCTCGGGGCCCCGCTCGGGCCTGGGCGAACTGATCCTGCCGGAGAACGAGCCGGGGTCGTCGATCATGCCGGGCAAGGTGAACCCGACCCAGGCCGAGGCTTTGACCATGGTTTGCGCGCATGTGATGGGCAATGATGCGGCCGTCGGTTTCGCGGGCAGCCAGGGGCATTTCGAGCTGAACGTCTATAACCCGATGATGGCCTATAACGTCTTGCAATCCATGCAACTTCTGGGTGACGCGGCCTCCAGCTTCACCGACAACATGGTGGTGGGGACGCAGGCCAACGTGGCGCGGATCGAGAAGTTGATGAAGGAAAGCCTGATGCTGGTGACAGCGCTGGCGCCGATCATCGGCTATGACAATGCGACCAAGGTCGCCAAAACCGCGCACAAGAACGGCACGACCTTGCGCGAAGAGGCCATCGCGCTCGGTTTCGTCGATGGCGAGACCTTCGACCGCATCGTTCGGCCGGAGGAAATGGTCGGCCCGAAGGGCTAGGTTCATGGCCGAAATCGTCAATCTGAGGCAAAGACGCAAGGCGGTCGCGAAAGCGGCCGCCAAGGTCCAAGCCACGGCAAATGCAGCGAAATTCGGCCGAACCAAGGCGGAGAAGGCCCGCGAGACCGCCGAGGCGGAGCGCGCCGCGACGGAGCTGTCGGGCAAGCAGCGCACGCCCGGCGCGGCGGGGCCGGAGGGCGACAACTCCTGAGGCGGGCGATGGTTCGGCATTGTGCAAGTGGCGGGGTCGGTTGCGGGGACGGTCCGGTCAGCTTGCGTCAAAAGGGTTAAGTTTTCGCCAATATGCTTGGGCGGCAGTGGATGGTGTTTTGTCGAGTGCGATGCCAAAGAGGACCGGCCGGCCAAAGGTGATGTTTATTTTCTTTTACATACAATAACTTGACGGAATGTCGACTGCGGTTTGACTGCCAGGTTTACCTGCAACCTGGCGCATGCCGGAAAAATAATTCGCATTTTGTTCTTTTTCGCCCGCGCGATTAACCCGCGCTTAACCGATTGGCGCGAGGCTGAGCCATCATGCGGAACCAGAACCTCACCCCAACGACACCGACTTCGGTCTCTCCCGCCGCGATCCCGGCCTTCGCGCCCGATCTGTGGCTCTATCAGGTCTTCTCGCCGCTCGCCGTGGCGGGAGGCGCGAAACTTCGCCGCGACATCAAGGATGTCGAGCAGCACATCGGCCGTGACAGGTTTTTCGCCGAAGCCGCCGCGCGCGGATATGTGGTGAAGGAAGAGGGCCGCGACTTCGTCCTGACCCTGGCGCGGAAAGCGATCCGCGTGATGGTCTGACGGCCAGGCGACCTGATGCTTGGGTCGGGGCCGAACCCTAAGTGGCAACCGGCACATCGGGGGCGGTGTTTCGGCAAGCGGTTGGTCCCAGGCGCAGTCTGTCGGGCGTCGGAGACTTCACCACGGGTTGCTTGGGCCTGCGGCAGAGACGCCGAATAGGCCAGGCATGTGCGATGCACCGGGGCACAGGGCTTTTGGAACTGGCCTATCAGAGGCTATGAGGCTCAGGCCCGAGAGGCGCGGGTGTCGGGCTGGGCCTGCTGCAAGCATCGCCAGACCGTGATCACTGGGCCATGTTATCTGACCAGAATTGCCGGACTGTGTCAGACGCGAGGGAAACATTAGATCGAACATCCTAGCTCCGCTCTCATCACGCACTTCAAATGACCGGATGTGCAGAGGCCCATTTGCCAAACCCTCTGTTCGCTGAACGGCCCCTGCCCCGCGACCAAACCCCTAAAGCCCACCCTGCCGAACGCTCTGCCGCTTGGCAATTCGCTTTACCCATGGCAGCTTGCCACGCATGCCCTCCGACCTGCCCCCTCAGCGCCCTCAGAAGCACAGCCTGACGCTCCACGGTCACCGCACATCGGTGTCGCTGGAGCCAGCGTTCTGGCAGGCGTTTCAAGAGCTTGCCAAGACCCGGGGACTTACGGCGAATGCCCTGGCCGCGGAAATCGACGCCGGGCGCGACGCTTCGGACCAGGGTTTGGCGACGGCGATACGGCTGGAGGTTCTCAAAGACCTGCAGGCGCGCCTCGGGCGCTAGGATGGGCTGCTGAACGGGCGTTGGAAGCGGGCACTCATGCCCATACCTTGATTGAAGACGGCGCCCCCCGCGGCCGAAGCTTCGGTCTCGTAGCCCTCAAAGCCGCCTGTTGTGCCCGAAACAAGCCCATCAGCTTCCAGTTTGGGCGACATCCGACAAGGCCTCGCCGCCAAAGTACCTAAACCCGAAGCTTAGCGCCTCTCTGTGGCAGACAATTGTGATCGAATAACTACCGCCCCCCCCCTGGCAAACCGCTTGTGAAGCCCGTCGATGTCCTGCTGACCCCGCCCCGCTGGTCTCATCAACATGCTCGCAACTCGCCTTCCCCGATGGCCCCGCAAGTCCACCCCAACGCAAGACGCTCCCGTCCCCCGCTCCCGCGTCCACCGCCTCCCGCGCCGCTCTCCCTCCTACGCCCCCAATCGACGGAGCCACGGCGCAGGAGTGCCCCCCTCTGTCGGCTGGGCTCCACTCCGCAGCCCCCTATGAACCTCGCCAATCGCAGAGCACCGACGCCACAACCCCACAGTCGGCAGAACCACCCCACGCGGATGCCGCAGCACCTCAGTCGGCAGGGCTCGGTTCAGCCGCTCCCTAAAAACTCAGCCGCTCCCCAAAAGCCCGGCCAATCGCCGATCCCCATCCCACAGTCGGCAGAGCCACCCCACAAGAATACCGCAGCACCTCAGTCGGCGGGGCCCCCGGCACCCCATCAAGCCCCCCGAAAACCGCTCCCGCCACGGGGCCGTCAACAAAACCACAGCAAATCACCCATTGTCATCGGACCTCCTTTCCCCTTAGGGTCGCAGGACGCAAGGCCTCCTTGCGCAGAAATTCTCTGCCAGCCCGCCCGGGCGCCTTGACGGCGCCGGAACGGCAGGCGGTCGGATCGGTCGCAAGACCGGAGAGTTGCCCGGCAAGTCCTTGATTTCCCGGGTGTCATTACGGGCCGACAGGCCCAGGGTAGAAACGCGATGAGACGCGCGACACATCGGGAAACTTGCGCGGGCTGCCCCAAGGGCGCGGCCCCCGTTCCCTTTGCGCTTCCTCTCGCCCGAACAAGCCGCCTCGTTCCGCAAGCCTCCGGGTCACCCCCAAGGGCCGAAAGAATCCGGCGCAATGGAAGAACATGTCCAAGAAAATGCTTATCGACGCCACCCACGCAGAGGAGACTCGCGTCGTCGTGGTGGACGGAAACAAGGTCGAAGAATTCGACTTCGAGACGGTAAACAAGCGTCAGCTCGCCGGGAATATCTATCTCGCCAAGGTCACGCGGGTCGAACCCTCGCTGCAGGCGGCTTTCGTCGATTACGGCGGCAACCGGCACGGCTTTCTGGCCTTTGCCGAAATCCACCCGGATTATTACCAGATCCCGATGGCCGACCGGAAGGCGCTGATCGAGGAAGAGCGCGCCTTCGCCCGGGCCGAAGAAGAGGAAGAGAACCGCCGCGCCAGCCGGTCCCGTCCGCGGCCGCAAAAGCCCGCGCCCCAGGTCGTCGACCTGGCCGACGAGGTTCTGTCCGAAGAGGCAGAGACCCCCTCGCCCGCGGGTATGGATGTCATCGACCTCGGCGAGGATACCGCGCCTGAGGCGGCTGTCGAGCCGACCCACGACCATGCGCATCACGACCACGCGCATGACAACACCCACACCCACCACGACGACGCCCCGCATTTCCGCGCCATCGACCATGCGGCCGACACCGATGACGAGATCGAATCGGTCGCCGAAGAGGATGTGCACGAGGAAATCTCGGCCCCCCGTAAACCGCGGGCGCGGCGCTACAAGATCCAGGAAGTCATCAAGGTCCGGCAGATCATGCTGGTCCAGGTGGTCAAGGAAGAGCGCGGCAACAAGGGCGCGGCGCTGACGACTTATCTCTCGCTCGCGGGCCGGTATTGCGTGCTGATGCCCAACACCGCGCGCGGCGGCGGCATCTCCCGCAAGATCACCGTGGCGGCCGACCGCAAGAAGCTGAAGGAAATCGCGGGCGAGCTGGAGGTTCCGGAAGGTGCGGGCCTCATCATCCGCACCGCGGGCGCCAAGCGCACCAAGCCCGAGATCAAGCGCGATTACGAATACCTGATGCGTCTGTGGGAGGAAATCCGCGAGCTGACGCTGAAGTCGATAGCGCCCGCCAAGATCTACGAGGAAGGCGATCTCATCAAGCGCACGATCCGCGACCTCTACAGCCGCGAGATCGACGAAATCCTGGTCGAGGGCGAGGTGGGCTACCGCACCGCCAAGGATTTCATGAAGATGATTATGCCCGCGCAGTCCCGCGTGGTGCAGCCCTATCATGACGCGACGCCGCTCTTCGCCCGTTACCAGGTCGAGGGCTATCTCGGCGGCATGTTCAACCCGACCGTGCAGCTGAAATCGGGCGGCTATATCGTCATCGGCGTGACCGAGGCGCTGGTCGCCATCGACGTGAACTCGGGCCGGGCGACCAAGGAAGGGTCCATCGAGGACACCGCGCTGAAGACCAACCTGGAGGCCGCGGAAGAGATCGCCCGCCAGCTGCGCCTGCGCGACCTGGGCGGCCTGATCGTCATCGACTTCATCGACATGGAAGAGCGGCGCAACAACCTCTCGGTCGAGAAGCGCCTGAAAGACAAGCTGAAAACCGACCGCGCCCGCATCCAGGTCGGCCGCATCTCGGGCTTTGGCCTGTTGGAGATGAGCCGCCAGCGCCTGCGTCCGGGGATGCTGGAATCCACGACGCAGCCTTGCGCCCATTGCCATGGCACGGGCCTGATCCGCTCGGACGACAGCCTTGGCCTGCAGGTTCTGCGCGCGCTGGAGGAAGAGGGCACCCGCAAGCGCTCGAAAGAGGTGCTGCTGAAGGCGCCCATCGGCATCGTGAACTTCCTCTTCAACCAGAAGCGCGAGCACCTGGCCCTGATCGAGGCCCGCTACGGCATGGCCGTGCGGATCGAGGCCGATCCGATGATGATCAGCCCCGATTTCACCATCGAGAAGTTCAAGACCGCGACCCGCTTCGTGCCGGAGGCGCCGGTCGTCTCGGGCAATGCCTCGCTGATGGGGGCGGCGGTCGAGGAAGAAGAGCTGGATCTGGTCGAGGAAGATCTGGAGGACGAAGTCGAGGATGAGGCTGGCGCCGAGGGCGAGGCCGAGGCGGCGACCACCTCCGAGACCGGGCCGAAGAAGAAGCGTCGGCGTCGGCGGAAGAAGAAGCCCGCGGGCGGGGTCGCGGCCGTGGCCGGCAGCGCCGACGAGGGTTCGGATGAGGGCGCCGACGAGGGCGATGACGAGGAAGCCGAGGTCGAGGCAGTCGTCGTGACCGAAGTCGCCGTCTTGGTTGCGGTCGAGCCGGTGGCCGAGGCCCCCGTGGCCCAGGCCGAACCGGCGGTCGAAGCCCCGGCAGAGCCCGCGCCTGCGCCCAAGAAGACCACGCGCAGCCGCAGCACCAGCGCGCGGGCGAAGAAGCCCGCCGCAGAGGTCGCAGCAGAGGCTCCCGCTGCGGAAGCCGTGGCGGAAAGCGCGCCCGAGGCGGTCGCCGAGGCTCCCGCGGCGGAGGCCCCGGCCAAGCCCGCCCGCAAACCGCGCGCGCCCTCGTCGCGCAGCAAGAAGGCCGCCGCCGAGGCGGAGGCCCCGGCCGAGGTTGTGACCGAACCCGCCCCGGCCCCTGTCGCCGAAGTGGTCGCCGAACCCGCGCCCGCCCCGGTCGCCGAAGTGGCGCCCGAACCGGCAGCCCCCGAACCGGCGGCTCCCGAACCGGCAGCCGAACCCGAAGACCCGAACAAGCCCAAGCGCAAGGGCTGGTGGTCGCTCGGCCGTTGATGCGAAAGGCCCGGAGCAAAGCTCCGGGCCTTTTACTTGCGGGCTGCCCCTAGCCCCGCCGGATCAGGTGCAGCACGACCGCCCCCTCCTCCTCGGCGCCCAGGTAGTCATGCCCGGCCTCGGCGCAGAAATGCGGCAGGTCGATGCGCGCCATGGCATCGGTGGCGCGCAGGCACAGCACCTCGCCCGGCGCCATGGCCTGCAATATCTTGCGCGCCCGCAAGACCGGCAAAGGGCAAAGCAGCCCCTCGCAATCGGCAATCCTGTCCCATCCGCCCATGCCCGGCCCCTTTCGCTGCCCCCTAC
>CAMFIX010000029.1 GCA_945952425.1 uncultured Pseudorhodobacter sp.
GCGCGAGACCGCCGCCATCCCGAAACAGCCCGATATGGCGCCCCTGGACGTGCAGGGCTATGGCACGCTGGAAGAGCGCGAGGCGAATGGCGACGAGATCGGCGCGGAAGAGCGCGCGCTGATGGAGCGGGCGTTGAAAGAGAACTCGGTCGTCGTGGCGCAGGTGACGGCGTTTTACGACTGAGGGGGCTCTGCCGACTGGGCCGTGGCGGCAGGGCGGCGGCGTTGTCCTGCCGACTTTTGGCGCGCGGGCTCTGCCGACTGAGAGCGGGGCGTCAGGCGCCGGGGGGAGGGCTCTGCCGACTGAAAGACGGCGAGCTGGGATATCCTCCCGGGGGATTAGGCGCAGCGGCATTTTTCTGCGGGGGGCGTGAATGCGAGCCCTATGGGCGCGGCGGGTTGAAACCCGCCCTACAGGTGGGACTGGCGTCGCGCGGGTGCGGTGAGGATGACGGGTTGAGACCGCCGCCTCGCGGGAGTGATGCGGCGCGGGTTGGAGTTTTGGCGCGTGGTCCCGGCGCTGGTCTCTCAGTCGGCGGGGCGAGGTGGGGGTTTGGGCGCAGCGGCCCAGTCGGCGGTTCTCCGTCAGGCCACGTGGCGCAGGGCGACGCGGCCGAGTAGCGCCAGCAGCGGCGGGGTTTCCCAGTCTTCCAGCGTTCGGCGCGGAGCGGCCAGGCCGGGGGCCGCGTGCGACATCAGGCAGCAGCCGTCCACCAGGATCAGCGCCGGGCGGCCGAGGTCCAGGCTGAAGCCCTCGATCACCGGGCGGCGCTCTTCGCGCAGGGCGAGCGTGCCGTCGCAGAGCGCCAGCGCCGGTACCAGCGCCTCTTCCGTGCCGCATAGGTACTCCACCGACGGGCCCGAGATCAGGATCGGCTGGTCCGCCGAGACCAGGATGTCGGAGCTGAGCCCGAAGAAGGGGCAGCGCAGCAGGATCGGGGCGAAGCTGCCGCGGGCGGGCAGGCGGCGGGGCAGCAGGCGGTGCAGCGGCATCGGCCCCTCGTCCAGCGTCATCACGCGGTCTCCGGGGCGGAGCATGCGGGCGGGCACGGCGCCCTTGTCGGTCTCGACCAGGCTTTGCGGGCCGATCCAGGGGGCATGGGCGGGCAGGCGGGCGGCCTCGGTCGCGCCGAACCACAGGAGGGCGGGGTGGCGGCGCGCCTCGGCCAGCTCGGCCACCTGCAGCGCCATGGCGCCGACACCGGGGGCGGCGCGGTCGTGGCCGGGCAGGCCGATCACCCGCAGCTCCATCCGCCAACGGCCGGAGCGGGCGTCGAACTCCAGCGAGACCCGCGCCGTCGCCCGGATCGCGGGCAGGGCGCCGGGCAGGCGGTGGTTGGTCAACCGCGCGCCCTGGCGGTGGGTCAGCGTGATCCCGGCCTCCGGATCGGCGAAAAGCGTCAGCTCGGCCTGGCCTCGGGCGGAGAGGAGGACGGTCGGCTTCTCCAGCGGCAAGGCGAATTCGGCGACGAAAAGGCCCTTTGCCAAGGGCTCGCCCGGGGGGAAAGACGTATCGGAAAGCGCGCGCCACAGGGGGGCGCCCGTTTGATGTGTCATGCCTGCCTCGCATCCCGGTCTTCTGCCGGTGACTTCGGGCAGGATAGCAAGGGGCGGGCGGCTTGTCATCCGGCTTGCGCGGGGGCAAAAGAGGAGGATGGACGCCATCGACCTCACCTCCCGCCTCATCCGCTGCCCCTCTGTCACCCCCGACGAGGGCGGCGCCCTGGTCCTGTTGCAAGAGGTGCTGGAAGGCGCCGGGTTTGCCTGCACGCGGGTGGATCGCGGCGGGGTCAGCAACCTCTTCGCGCGCTGGGGGGCGAAGGGGGCGAACAAGAGCTTCGGCTTCAACGGGCATACCGATGTGGTGCCGGTGGGGGATGCGGGCGCCTGGACGCATGACCCGTTCGGGGCCGAGGTGGTGGATGGGGTGATGTATGGCCGCGGCGCGGTCGACATGAAGTCGGGCGTGGCGGCTTTCGTTGCCGCGGCGGTGGATTTCGTGACGACGACCCCGCCCGATGGCGCCGTGGTGATCGCGATCACCGGGGATGAAGAGGGGCCCTCGGTCGATGGGACCGTCGCGCTGTTGGACTACATGTCGCGGGAGGGCGAGCGGATGACGCATTGCCTTGTGGGCGAGCCCACCTGCCCCGAGGTCATGGGCGAGATGATGAAAATCGGTCGCCGCGGCTCGATGACGGCGTATTTCACGGCGGAGGGGGTGCAGGGGCATTCGGCCTATCCGCACCGGGCGAAGAACCCGATGAGCGCGCTGGTTCGGTTGCTGGGCCGGATCGACCGGCCGCTGGACGCGGGGACCGCGCATTTCGACGCCTCGACGCTGGCGATCACCACGGTGGATTGCGGCAATCCGGCGACCAATGTGATCCCGGCGAAGGGGACGGCGACGGTGAACATCCGCTTCAACGATGCGCATTCGGGGGCGAGCCTGACGGACTGGCTGCGGGGCGAGGCGGCAGCGGTCGAGGCGGAGACCGGGGTGAAGATCGGGGTGTGGGTGCAGATCTCGGGCGAGAGTTTCGTGACGGAGCCGGGGGCGTTCACCGAGCTCGTCGCGGCGGCGGTGGCGGCGGAGACGGGGCGGCGGCCGGTCGCCTCGACCTCGGGCGGAACATCGGATGCGCGGTTTGTGAAGGACCATTGCCCGGTGGTGGAATTCGGGCTGGTGGGGCGGACGATGCACCAGGTCGACGAATGTGTGCCGGTGGCAGAGATCGCACAGCTGCAGGGGATCTATGCGCGGCTGCTGCGGGATTATTTCGGGTAGGGGGCTCTGCCGACTGAAGCGCGGGCGGCAGGAGGGGGAGACATCGGCCCCGCCGACTGTGGGGGGCGAGGCTCTGCCGACGGAACCAGAGGTGTCAGGGGGGCATGGTTGGGCTCTGCCGACTGGGAGTTGGGCGGGCGCGTTGTGAGTGTAGGGTGGCTGAATGGGCCGAGGCGCCATGGGCGTCGTTGGGCCCAGGCGACTGGGAGGCAGGCGAGCGCGTTGCGAGGGTCTGGCGACCGATTGGGGCCGGGGCGTCGTTGGGCCTTGCCGACTGGGGCCGGACAGGCGCGTTGTGAGGGTAGGGTGGCCGAATGGGCCGGGGGCGCTCTGGGCTCTGCCGACTGGGGGGCGAGATTTGGCGTCCTAAGTGCCGGGGTTCATTCGCGATATGGGTTGGCTTGGGCGGATGGCGCTGCGGTGTCGATCGCTTGCCGGGATCGGGGTTCCTGGCATGCCTGATGGGGTTCGGATCGGGGAGGGGATGGCATGGCGGTGATCGAGGAGACGCGGGACATTGCGCTGTGCCGGCAGCTGCGGCGGGTGGTGTTCATCGAGGAGCAGGGGGTGTCCGAGGCCGACGAGCTGGATGAGCTGGACGGGGAGGCGATCCACCTGCTGGCCTGGGAGGGCGCGCAGGCCCTGGGCTCGGCGCGGCTTTTGGTGCAGGACCGGACCGGCAAGATCGGGCGGGTTTGCGTGCTGGCGGCGGCGCGGGGGTAGGGGATCGGGGCGGCGCTGATCCGCGCGGCGGTGGCGCGGTTTCGCGCCATGGGGCTCGCCGAGGCGAAGCTTGGCGCGCAGATCCATGCCCAGGGCTTTTACGCCGCCCTGGGCTTCCGGCCGGTGGGCGCGGTCTATGACGATGCGGGCATTGCGCATCGCGACATGGTGATGGCGCTTACGCCGCCATCTGACTCTGTCCCGTAAATCGCCCGCCCGTGCCGATTGCGAATTTGCCGACGATCTGATCCAGACCGATCGCCTCGTCCTCGACCGCGCGGGAGGCGGCGCCGGATTCCTCGGCCATGGCGGCATTCTGCTGGGTGACCTGGTCCAGCTGGCTGACGCCGAGGTTGATCTCGTGCAGGGCGCGGGCCTGTTCGCCCGAGCCGCGGGCGATGTTGGAGACGAGGTCCGAGATGCGCACGACCTCTTTCACCACGGTGGTCAAGGCGGTGCGGGCCTGGTCGACCTGCTGGACGCCGCGCTGCACCTGTTGCGCCGAAGCGCCGATCAAGCCCTTGATTTCCTTGGCGGCGGTCGAAGACCTTTGCGCCAGGGCCCGCACTTCGGAGGCCACGACGGCAAAGCCTCGCCCCGCCTCGCCCGCCCGCGCGGCCTCGACCCCGGCGTTCAGCGCCAGGAGGTTGGTCTGGAAGGCGATGTCGTCGATCACGCCGATGATCTGGCTGATCTGCGCCGACGAGCCTTCGATTTCGTTCATCGCGGTCACGGCGCCCAGGACGATTTCGCCGCTGCGTTCGACCTCTTGCCGGGCGCGCTGCACCACGGTTTCGACCTCGCGCGCATTGTCGGCGGCGGTGGTCATGCCGCCGGTCACCTCTTCCAGCGCGGCGGCGGTTTCCTCCAGCGTGGCGGCCTGGGTTTCGGTGCGGGAGGCGAGATTTTCGGGCGCGCGGCTGAGGTCGGCCGATTGCGCGCGGATCGAATCGCTGGCGCCGACGACTTGCCGGATCGACTGGCAGAGCTGTTGTGCGGCGAGGTTGAAATCCTGGCGCAACAGATCATAGGCGCCGGGGAAACTCTCGGGGATGGCGACGGTCAGGTTGCCCTGGGCCAGGCTCTTCAGCTCGCGCCCCAGGCGGGTGATGACGCGGTCGGCCTCGTCCTGCACGACCTTTTGCTCGCCCATCATCAGGACCACGCGATCCGAGACCTTGTCGATGTCGCGCGCGATGGCGCCGATGTCGTCGTTGCGGGTGATCTCGCCGATGCGCAGGCCGAATTCGCCCTGCGCCACCTGGGCCAGCACATGGCGCAGCCGCAGGATCGGGTTGATGATGTTGCGCGAGATGCGCCAGGAGGCATAGCAGAGCAGCCCGGCGGTGACGAGGGCGGCGGCGAGGTCGATCAGCCCGATGAGCCGACTGGTCGCGATATTGTCGGCCTCGGTCTTGTCGGTCAGGGCCCGCATCAGGTCGCCCAGCTGGCCGAGCGAGGTTTCGAGCTTGCTGAAACTGGCGTTGAAATCGTCCAGCATCTGGGCGTTGTTCGCGTCGGTGGCGACGTTCTTGGCCGCCGTGGTCTTGGCGCTTTCGACATAGGCCTTGACGTCGGGGGCCGCCTTGGCGACGGCGGCCGCGATATCGGGCGGCAGATCCATGGCCTGCAGCTTGGCGAAATAGCTGGTGATGTTGTTCAGCGCCTGGGTCAGGTCGGCGTTCACTGCGTCGATGGCGGCCTGGCCGTCCGAAGGCCCGGTCATCGTGGCGCGCATCACCAGGGCCTGCACGCCTTCGTGATACATGTCGACCTGCATATCCAGCCGCAGGGCATGGGAGATGTCGGTCTGCAGCTGCAGGCCGCGCAGGCCCGTCAGGTAGTTCACCCCGCCCAGAATCGCCATGGCGGTGACGGAGAAGATGGCGAAAGTGCTGAGGAAGATGAGGGAGGCCTTGATCGAGATCGTGCGCAACATGTCGGAGTTCCTGCCTTGACCCCAACATGTTACCCCTCAGACCTTAACGACTGGCAAATGCCGAACCATCGTTCAAAGCGGGCAGAATGTGTCGCGCAGGGCGGCGACGATGCGGGCGACCTCGGGCCGGGCGATGCTGTAGAGGATCATCTTCCCCTGCCGCCGACCCTGCACCAGCCCCTCGGCCCGCAGCCGCATCAGCTGCTGGGACACCGCGGGCTGCGGGGCGCCGAGCGCGCGGGTCAGCTCGGTCACGTTCAGCTCGGCCTCGATCAGGTGACACAGGATCTCCAGCCGACCCTCGTGGCCCAGCGCGCGCAGCAAGCTGACCGCCGCGCCAAGCGCCTTGCCCTCGCCGGTCTGATCGAAGGCCCCGGACCCTTCGCTGTGGGTGTGATCGGTGTTCTGCATGGCGCCATCCTAGTCATATATGCGCACCTTGCAATACTTTGGCGCCCCTCGACAGCGGCGGGGCGCTTCGCTATCGTCCATGTTAACGATAACAACCCCCGGACCCGCGATGAAACCCGTGCTTTTGCAGCTATGCCCGCTTCCGGCCTGGGACGAGGCGCCCCTGGCGGAGGCCTTTGCGGTGACGCGCGACCCTGGGCCGGAGGTGCGGGCCATCGTCACCCATGGCGGGCTGGGCGTGCCTTCGGGGGTGCTGGAGGCCTGCCCGAAGGCCGAGATCGTGGCGATCTATGGCGTGGGCTATGACGCGGTGGACCTGGGCGCCTGCCGGGCGCGGGGGGTGCGGGTGACGAACACGCCCGATGTGCTGACCGAGGATTGCGCCGACCTGGCCGTGGGGATGCTGCTGGCCCTGGCGCGGGGCATCGTGAAGGCCGAGGCCTTCGCGCGGGGGCCCTGGGTCTCGGGCGGGTTTCCCCTGCAGCGCCGGGTTTCGGGGATGAAGGTCGGCATCCTGGGGCTCGGCCGGATCGGGGCGGCGGTGGCGGAAAGGCTGCGCGGTTTCGGTTGCGAGCTGGCCTATACGGCGCGGACCGACAAGGGCAACGGCATGGTCTTTTGCCCCGATGCAGTGAGTCTGGCCGCCCGGTCGGAGGCGCTGATCGTCACCACTTTGTCCAATGCCGAAACCCGTCATATCGTGGGGCCGAAGGTGCTGGCGGCGCTGGGGCCGCGGGGCTTCCTGGTCAATATCTCGCGCGCGGCCTGCGTGGACGAAGAGGCTTTGCTGGGCGCGCTGGAGTCGGGGACAATTGCGGGGGCGGCCCTGGACGTCTTCGAGGGCGAGCCGCGGCTGAACCCGCGATTCCTGGCGCTGCAGAACGTGGTCCTGCAGCCGCACCATGCCTCGGCGACGGAAGAGACGCGGCGGGCGATGGGGCAGTTGATGCGCGACAATCTGGCGGCGCATTTTGCGGGGCGGGCCTTGCTGACGCCGGTGGTCTAGCGGGAGTCGGGGCGCGGGCCCCGACCTACGGGCGCAAAGCCCGGTCCGGCGCGCCCCTGTTGCCGCCAAGCCGCGGCGGGAGCGCGGTTTTTCGCGGGCGATTGCGCAAGGCCGGGGGCTCTGCCTATCCTTGGGCCATTCATGACCCGAGGATTGCCCATGACCTTTGCCGAAGCCACCCGCAAATGCCTGTCGAACTATGCCACCTTCTCCGGCCGGGCGAGCCGGTCGGAATTTTGGTGGTTTGCCCTTTTTGTGGTCCTGGGCGCCATGGTTCCCGTCCTGATCGGCGCCATCGTCGCCGGGGCCACGGCATCCGGCACGACCGGGACCGATTTCGGCAATCGGCTGGGGTTTGGCGCGCTGTTCTTCTTTGGCATCGCGGGTTTGTTCTACCTGGCCATGCTGATGCCGACATGGGCCGTCGGCGTCCGTCGTTTTCACGACCGCGACTTGTCGGGCTGGGTCTACCTTGCCCTGATCCTTGTGGGCTTTATCCCCTATATCGGCCTGCTCGGCTCACTTGCGGCCCTCGTCATCTCGGTCCTGCCGACCAAGCCGGGCGCCAACCGATTTGGCCCTGACCCTTTGCAGGGCAGCGCCGAGGTCTTTGCCTGAGCCATGCGCGCCGCCGCGGTCCTTTTGCTGCTGACGCTTCCGGCCCTGGCCGAGAATGCGCCGCTGGAGGTGCCGCGCGGGCCTGAGGCCCAGGCTCTGGCCGGGCAGCTGAAGGCCCGCGGCATCGCGACCGAGATGACCTATGCGGTCAGCGCCGAGAACATCGCCAAGCCGAAACCGCCGCCGCCGCAGAGCTTTCACCTGCCGGGGCGGGGCGTCTCGGCCTGGTGGGTCTTGGGGCTGGTGGCGCTGGCGCTGATGCTGTGGCTGCGTTTCGGGGGCGCCGGCATCCTGACGCGGCGCGCGCCGCAAGAGGGGGTCACGGTCACCGCGCCGGAGCATTGGCAGGTCGAACGCGACCTGGCGCCGCAAAGCCTTCTGGCGCAGATCGAGGCCATGGCGGACCGCCGCGCCGCTTTGGTGCGGCTGTTGCGCCATTGCCTCTTGAAGGCGGCCGAGCAGAGCCGCACGCGGCTGGCGCGCGCCGATACCGAGCGCGATGCCTTCGCCCGGCTGCCTGGCGAGAAATCCGCGCTGCGCCTGATCCTGCAGGCGGCGGAGCTGGCGCATTACGGCGGGCGCGAGGTTTCGGAGGCCGGTTTTGCCGAGGCCCTGGCGGCGGGACGGCAGGTGCTGCATGCGTAAGGTCTTGGGGGCCTTGGGGATTCTGGCGCTGATCCTGGGCGGGCTTTTCTGGCTGGGGCTGGAGGGGCGCGAGGAGGTGCGTGGGCTCGACGCCTCGACCATCGGCACCGACGGGCTGGCGACGGCGCTGGAGACCGGCGGGATCAAGGTGATGCTGGCCGCCTCCGGCACTTCGGTCAAGGAGACCGACATCGACCTGCGCCTCCTGCCGCTTTACGACATGGACCTCGGCGACGACCGCGCCGAGACCGTGGGCGACACGACCCTGCGGACCCTGACCTACGGCCAGTACGCGCAGAAACTCTACTATACCCGCACGCTGGTGATCCTGCCGAAATGGCGCTGGGCGGCGGCGGAGAAGGGGATTGCGGCGCCCGAAACCGCGATCCCGCTGGAGGATTACCGGCGGCTTTTCACCTCGATCAACCTGGGCGGGCTGGTGATGCAGCGCGACAAGCCGGCGTTTGCCGATGACTTCGGCGCCACGGTCTTTGCCCTGCAAAGCTTTGCCGCGGCGAGCCTGCCGCAGGGCTGCAGCAGCATGCTGGGCGCGAGCCAACGCGTGGTGCTGATGGATTGTTCGAACGAATGGGCCGAGACCTATTATCTCTCGGACCCCGATCTCTTGAACAACCACGGGCTGACGGTGGGCGACAACCCGGCGCAAGCGGTGGCCCTGGTGCGCCGCCTGCAAAGCGCGCCGAAAAAGCCGGTCTACCTGGACCGGCTCTCGGCCGATTTCGTCAGCCGCGACAAGGGCGACGAGCGGCAGGATTACGAACGCACGGGCGACGACCTGTTGCGCTTCTTCAAGCCGCCCCTGGGCGAGATCTGGGCGATGCTGGCGATCCTGCTGGCGCTGTTCCTGTGGCGCGGCGGGCGGCGGTTCGGCCCCGTGCTGCGGGCTGACGAAGCGACGCCCGAACGCTCGCGCGCCGAGGCCATCGCGACGCGCGCCCGGCTGATCCGGCTGACCGGGCAGGATGGCGCCATGGTGGCCGATTACGTCAAGACCGACCTGACCCGCATGGCCGAGGCCGCTTTCGGCCCGGGGCGCGCCGAGGTCGGCAAGCTCTTTCCCCTTCTGTCGCGGCGCAACCCCGGGGCCGCGCAAGAGTTCCAGGGCCTCGCGCAAGACCTGATGCGCGGCCAGCCCGAGACCCCGGCCCGGCTGCGCGCCCGACTTGACACCTATCACCAGCTTCAAAGGACATTGACCCATGGCGATGACACTTGACGAGTTCCGCAGCCTCGCCGCCCGGCTGCGCAGTGCCATCGGCGGGGTGATCCAGGGCCAGGAGGCGCTGATCGACGCGGTGCTGACCGCGATCTTCGCCCGCGGCCATGTGCTGCTGGAGGGGCCTCCGGGCACCGCGAAAACCCTTCTGGCGCAATGCTTCGGGCGGGCGGCCTCCTTGGCCTTCGGGCGGGTGCAGTTCACGCCCGACCTGATGCCGGGCGATGTGATCGGGGTCAACCTCTTCAACTTTCAGACCAATGCCTTCACCCTGACCCGCGGCCCGATCTTCACCGACATCCTTCTGGCCGACGAGATCAACCGCGCGCCGCCCAAGACCCAGGCCGCGCTTCTGCAGGCGATGAACGAGCGCGAGGTGACGATCGACGGGGTGACCCATCCCCTCGGCCCGAATTTCTGCGTCATCGCCACGCAGAACCCGATCGAGAGCCACGGCACCTATCCCCTGCCCGAGGCGCAGCTGGACCGTTTCCTCTTCAAGCTGCTGGTCGATTTCCCCGACAAGGCGGCCGAGGTTGCGATTTTGACCGCGGGGCCTGCGAACCCCGGCACGATACCCCCGGTTCTCAGCGCCGAGGCCCTGGCCGAGGGTCATGCGCTGGTCGGAGCAATCCGGCTGGATGCGACGATCCTGACCTATATCGTCGAGCTGATCCGGGCGACGCGCTCGGATGCCGAGGTCTTGCACGGCGCCTCGACCCGGGCGGCGGCGGCCCTGGCGGGGGCGGTGCGGGCGCGCGCTGCGCTGGAGGGGCGGGATTACGGCCTGCCCGACGATGTGCAGCGGCTGTTCGTGCCGACGCTCCGTCACCGGATCGTGCTGGGGCCGACCGCCGAGATCGAGGGCCGCTCGGCCGATGACGTCTTGACGACGATCCTGAACCGCCAGGACGCGCCGCGCTGATGCGGCCCGGGGCGCGCCTTCTTGCGGCGGTGACGGGGCTGGTGGCCCTGTCGGTGCTGCTGCTGGTGGGTCTTGGGGTCGAGACGCGCATCGTCGCGGGCTTGTGGGCGGCGGTGCTGGTGGTGGCGCTGGTCGATCTGGCGCTGACCACACCGGCGCGGCGGCTGGGGTTGGCGGCCGACCTGCCGCCCCACGGCTTTGCCGGCCACGAGGTTGCGCTGACCCTGACGCTGACGGGCCGCTGGCGGGGGCCCCTGGCCCTGCGGCTGACCCATGGCGCGGGGATCGAGGCGCCGCGGCCCGAGGGGATCGCGCCCGATGCCAGCTATCGCCTGCCGCTGCGGCTGTTGCGGCGCGGCACGCATGAGGTGACGGCGCTGGAGGCCCTTTGGCCCTCGCGCCTGGGGCTCTTCGAGGTCATCGGGCGCTGGCCTTTGGGGCTGAAGATCACCGGCCTGCCGGATGTGCATCCGATCCTGTCGGGCGCGATCCGCACGCAGGTTCTGCCTCTGCTGGAGGGCAGTCACGTGATGACCCTGCGCGGCGAGGGGTCGGATTTTCACCAGCTGCGGGATTTCGTCTCGGGGATGGACCGGCGGAGCATCGACTGGAAACGCTCGGCCCGGATGCGGAAGCTGGTCAGTCGCGAGACCCGCGCCGAGCGCAATCACCAGATCGTGCTGTGCCTGGACACCGGCCACCTGATGGGCGAAAGGCTGGGGAGCCTTGCCCGGCTGGACCATGCGATCCATGCGGCCCTGGCGCTGAGCTGGGCGGGGGTGCTGGCGGGCGACCTGATGGGGTTTTACACCTTCGGGCCGCGGCCCGGCGCCTGGTTGCCGCCCCTGCCGGGTCAGAAAAGCTTCGCCCGCATCCGCCAGCACAGCGCCGACCTGGGCCAGGACGATGCCGAGACCAACCACACGCTGGGCCTGACCACGCTGAACGGCCATCTGAAGCGGCGGTCGCTGGTCGTGGTCTTCTCCGACTTCACCGACTCTGTGACGGCGGAATTGCTGGTCGAGAACCTGACCGTGATGCGCCGTCAGCACCTGATCCTTTACGTCACCCTGCGCGATCCGGCGCTGGATGCGCTTTCCACCCCCGAGGCGCCGGGCCTGACCCCCATCGCCGCGGCCATCGCCGCACGCCGCATGGGGGCCGAGCGGCAGCGCGTGCTGGACCGGCTCGCGCGGCTGGGCATCCTGTGCCTCGACACCACGCCGGGCGAGCTGACCGCCGGGCTGATCTCCCGTTATATGGAGATCAAGGCGCGGGAGATGATATGACCGACCAGTTGCGATCCGCCCGTTTCCGCACCGAGCGCGAGCCCGCCTGGACCCGCGCCGAGACTCTGGTCGCCAAGGCCGAGGCGCGGGGCGCCGCCCATCTGACCTATGCCGAGGTGCTGGAACTGTCGGACCTGTATCAGCAGGTGGTGAATGCCCTGTCGGTGGCCCGGGCGATTTCGATGGATGCCGCACTTCTGGCCTATCTGGAGGCTTTGTCCGCCCGCGCCTATCTGGTGATCCACGCCCCGCAGGAAAGCCTGTCGGGCCTGTTCGGCAAGCTGATCGCGCAAGACATCCCCCAGACCGTCCGCCGCAGCTGGCTGGCGATCCTGATCGCCTTCGTCGCGCTTGCCTTGGGCGCGATCACCGCGGGCACCCTGGTTGCCCGCGACCCGAGCTGGTTTTACACCTTCGTCCCCCCCGACCTGGGCGACGGCCGCACGCCCGATGCCTCGACCGAATACCTGCGCTCGACGCTTTTCGGCGACGAGGAGACGGGGGCCGAGATGTTGTCGAGCTTTGCGACCTTCCTCTTCACCCACAACACCCAGATCGCCATCCTGGTCTTTGCCGTGGGCATCTTCGCCCTGATCCCCTCTTTCGTGCTGACCTTCTACAACGGGCTGATGATGGGCGCCTTCTGGATGGCCTTCGCGCGCCATGGGCTGGGCTACGAGGTCACCGGCTGGCTGTCGATCCACGGGGTGACGGAGCTTTCGGCGGTCATCATGGCCTGTGCGGGCGGGGCGCAGATGGGGATGGCGGTGATCCTGCCCGGCGAGCTGAGCCGACGGGCGGCGCTGAAGGCGCGAGGGCGCGATGCCGTGCGGCTCTTTGGCCTCGCCGCGATCATGCTGGTCGTGGCGGCGGGGATCGAGGGCTTTCTGCGCCAACTGGTGCAATCGACCGAGCTGCGGCTGGCGATCGGCTGGGGCATGGGCGCCGCCTGGGCGCTGTGGCTGACCCTGGCGGGGAGGCGCAGGTGAACCTCGTCAAGACGCCCCAAGGCAAGATCCTGATGCAGACCCCGCCCGAGGGCGTGCCGATCCCGTTCCGCATCGCCTCGCGGGGGGCGCGGGTCGGCGCGCAGATCCTGGACATCGCGATCACCTGGGGCGGGGCTTTCCTTCTGCTGCTCGGGCTTTTCTGGCTGGACCTTCTGGGCTGGCAGGCGCTGCTGACGCTGTTCTCGCTGACGCTGTTCTTCATCCGCGTGCCTTATTACATCCTGTCCGAGCTGGTCTGGAACGGCCGGACGCTCGGCAAGCGCATGCTGCGGCTGCGGGTGATCTCGCTGGACGGGCGGCGGTTGACGCCGCACCAGATCGTCGCGCGCAACCTGATGAAAGAGGCCGAGGTCTTCATGCCGCTGATGACGCTGATGTCCTCGACCGCGGTCAGCGGGGTCTTCGACGTCATCCTGCTGCTGTGGATGGGGGGCGTGCTGATGGTGCCCTTCCTGAACAAGCCGGTGCAAAGGCTGGGCGACATGCTGGCCGGGACGGTGGTGGTCGAAAACCCGCGGCCGAAGCTGATGCCCGACCTCTCGCTGACCCGCGCGGCGCCCGAGCTGGTCTTTACCGCGGGCCAGCTGGACATCTATGGCCGCCACGAGCTGCAGGTGCTGGAGCAGCTTCTGCGCCGCCGCCCCAAGGCCAAGGCCGAGCTGAAGAACCTGGAGGAGGTGACCCGCGCGATCTGCCGCCGCATCGGCTTTGCGCCGGTGCCCGAGGCCGCGGGGCAATGGGATTTCCTGATGGAATTCTATCGCCAGCAGCGCGAATACCTGGAAAGCCGCAACCTCTTCGGCGACCGGCGCGAGGACAAGAACCACAAGCGGGCTTAGACCCTGCCCCAGGGCATCCGGACCATGGGCACCTGCCACTGGATGCTGTCGAGGAAGACATAGGCCGATGAGTTCGGCAGGTCGGCCAGCCGGGCCTCGACCTCTGCGATGTGGTGGGCCAGGGACGCGGGGGCGACCTCGGCCAGTGCGATCTCGGCCATCACTTCGGGGCCGAGGATTTTGCCCGCCAGAACCCAAAGCTCGGCCGCCCCGCGCAGGAAGGGCGCCATCAGGTCGGCGCGCAGGTCGCCCGTCACCCAATGGAC
>CAMFIX010000030.1 GCA_945952425.1 uncultured Pseudorhodobacter sp.
CGCTGTGCCGCCCTGCCGCTCCCCTTCATCGAAAACATGCTCTGCTGGCCCGCCGGCCCCGAACCTTACGACGGCGCCTGGGCCCCGCATTGGTACAACGCCGTCCACGCCTCCACCGGCTTCGGCGACCCAGAGGGCCCACTGCCCGAACTGTCGGGCGAACATGCCAGGCTCTGCGACCAGGCCATGCCGTATTACGAACGTCTCGCCGCACTGCGCCTGAAATGAAAAGGCGCCCCAAGCCAGGCTTGGGGCGCCAAATCGCCTGCGCAGAGGGCAAGCTTACTTCTTCACCCGCGCATTGCGGTTCGCCACCAGCTTCAGCCGCAGCGCGTTCAGACGGATGAAGCCCTCCGCGTCCTTCTGGTCGTAGGCGCCGGCGTCTTCCTCGAAGGTCACGTGCTTTTCGCTGTACAGCGAGGCGTCCGACCAGCGCGCCACCGTCCGGGCCGAGCCCTTGTAGAGCTTCACCCGCACCGTGCCGGAGACATGTTCCTGCGTCTTGTCGATCAGCGCCTGCAGCGCCTCGCGTTCGGGCGAGAACCAGAAGCCGTTGTAGATCAGCTCGGCATAGCGCGGCATGATGGAATCCTTCAGGTGGCCTGCGCCGGAATCCAGCGTGATCTGCTCGATGCCGCGGTGCGCCTCCAGAAGGATCGTGCCGCCGGGGGTTTCATACAACCCGCGCGACTTCATGCCGACGAAGCGGTTTTCCACCAGGTCCAAAAGGCCGACGCCATGCTTGCCGCCGATCTCGTTCAGGCGAGTCAGGATCGTGGCGGGCGACAAAGCCTCGCCGTTGATCGCCACCGCATCGCCCTTTTCAAACGTGATCTCGACATATTCCGGCGTATCGGGCGCCTTCTCGACCGGGGTCACGCGCTGATAGACGAATTCCGGCGCCTCTTCGGCCGGGTTCTCCAGCACTTTGCCTTCCGAGGAGGTGTGCAGCAGGTTGGCATCGACGCTGAACGGAGCCTCGCCGCGCTTGTCCTTGGCGATCGGAATCTGGTTCGCCTCGGCGAATTCCAGAAGCTTGGTGCGGCTGGTCAGATCCCACAGCCGCCAGGGCGCGATGACCTTGATCGACGGGTCCAAGGACGCCGCCGACAGCTCGAACCGGACCTGGTCGTTGCCCTTGCCGGTCGCGCCATGGGCGACGGCATCGGCGCCGGTCTCATGCGCGATGCGGACCAGGTGCTGCGAAATCAGAGGGCGGGCGATGGAGGTGCCCAGCAGATACAGCCCTTCGTACAAAGCATTCGCCCGGAACATCGGGAAGACGAAATCGCGCACGAATTCCTCGCGCACATCGACGATATGGATGTTCTCCGGCTTGATCCCCATCAGGATCGCTTTGGCCCGCGCCGGCTCCAGCTCTTCGCCCTGGCCGAGGTCGGCGGTGAAGGTCACCACCTCGCAGCCATATTCGGTCTGCAGCCATTTCAGGATGATCGAGGTGTCGAGCCCGCCCGAATAGGCAAGGACGACTTTCTTCGGCGTGAAGGTCATGAGGGCGCTCCGGCAAAGGGTTCCCGGCGGGAATAATCGCTTTGCCCGCGCCTCACAAGTCAGGCTGCGAAAAGTCAGGCGGCGAAGGCTTCGGCCTGGCCGCCCAGGAACCGCGCCCGGCTTTCGGCATAGACGGCCCGCACGGTGCCGAGGTCGGTCGAGACATCGCCGGCATTGGCCCGCCTTTCGCCATCCTGACACTGCGCGGCCAGGGCCGAAAAGCCCAGGTTCAAGGCCGCGCCTTTCAAGTAATGCAAATCGGCGGCCAGCTTCTTGGCCCCGCTTTCGGCCGTGAGCCGGGCGACGGTTTCATCCGCCTCGTCCAGGAAGAGGCCGACGACCTCTTCGAACCCGTCTTCGCCGATTTCTTGTCGCAACTCACGCACCCTGGCCCAGTCGATCAAGCGATCTTCGGTCATGGCATACCCCTACACACTGCACCCGATACCCAGTCTGCGCGCTCCGCATGAATGCCGGGTTAATGCCCGCGCCCGGTTCGCGACAGTTTTATCCTTCATCCGGCCTTAACCCGCGGCGGTCACAAATGAGGGCCAACTGGCAAAAACCGTTCCGAATTCAGGCCCTTGTCGCATGACGCTTACGCAGTTCTCCCCTGACGATTCGCCCCAGGGCGCCGCGGCGGCCCCGGTTCGGGTGCTCGTCGTCGATGACAGCCGGGCGCAAAGGCGCATCCTGACGATGCAGCTGGAACGCTGGGGCTATCACGTGACGGAGGCCGAGTCGGGGGAGGCCGCGCTCGACTTCTGCCGCGCGCAGGAGTTCGACATCGTCCTGTCCGATTGGGTGATGACCGGCATGACGGGGCTGGAATTCTGCCAGGCCTTCCGCGCCCTCCCGCGCGAGGGGTATGGCTATTTCATCCTCCTGACCTCGAAATCCGAAAAGGCCGAGGTGGCGGATGGGCTGGAAAACGGCGCCGACGACTTTCTGTCGAAGCCGGTCAATTCCGACGAGCTGCGGGCCAGGCTGCGGGCCGGGCAGCGCATCGTGTCGATGCAGAACGAGCTGGTCTTCAAGAACCACCTGGTGTCGACCACGCTGGGGCAGATCCAGAAACTTTATGATTCGCTCGACCGCGACCTGATCGAGGCGCGCAAGCTGCAGCAATCCCTGGTGCGCGACAGGTTCCGCGATTTCGGCCTGGGGCGGGCCTGGCTGATGATCCAGCCCTCGGGGCATGTGGGGGGCGACCTGGTCGGCTCGTTCATCATCGACGAGCGGCGGATCGCGCTGTTTTCCGTCGATGTCTCGGGCCATGGCGTGGCCTCTGCGATGATGACGGCACGGCTGGCGGGGCTCTTGTCCTCCGGCTCGCCCGATCAGAACATCGCGCTTTGTCTGACGGCAGAGGGCGCCCGCGACGCATGGCCGCCCGATGAGGTGGCGGCGCGGCTGAACCGCATGATGATCGAGGATGTGCAGGTCGAACAGTATTTCACCATGGCCTATGCCGAGATCGACCTGCTGGACGGCCAGGTTCACCTGGTGCAGGCCGGTCATCCCTATCCGATGATCCTGCGCCGCACCGGCCGGATCGAGCGGGTGGGGCAGGGCGGCATGCCCATCGGCCTGATCCCCGGCGCCAGCTATCAGTCGGAATCCACGGTGCTTTTGCCGGGCGACCGGCTGTTCCTGGTGTCGGATGGCGTGACCGAATGCCCCGGCCAAAGTGGCGAGCTGGGGGAGGACGGGCTGGCCGCCATCCTGAAAAGCTCGGCCGGCTTGCAGGGGCAAGAGCTTCTGGAATCGCTGATGTGGGATCTGTCCGACCATGCCGATGGCCAGGATTTCCCCGATGACGTGTCTTGCCTGCTCTTCGAATACACCGGGCCTGTTTAGGGGGGGCCGTCTAGGCCACGGCCTGCGGCAACCGCGCCACCAGCTTTTCGAAATTCGCCAGCGATTGCAGATGCAGATAGACCAGCTCCGCCGCGTCCGACCGGATCAGCTCGGCCAGCTGCGCCTCGGGCAGGGCGCGCAGCTTTTCGCGGCTGACGACGTGAAACCCTGTCAGCGTCGCCTGCCCGCCGCCGGGCTCGGTCACCCGCGCCTCGTTCGGCTCCAGGATACCAAGCGCCGCGACGAGGCGCCCGAAGGCCCGGGTGCGCTGGTGCTCGGCCTGGTAGGCGTTCACGAAATCCAGCATCCGTGTCAGATAGGCCGAGCGCTCGGCCCCTTCGAACAGCCGCTCGCCCTGGGCGCCGGTGCGGTCGATGGCGCGGCAGGCCTCGTCGATGCACAGCGTGAAGGTCTTTCCATCCGCCGAGGCCGAGAAAACAAAGGGATAGCGCCGCACGAAGGCCGGAACATAGCGCGCATCCCAGCCCGATGTCGTGACGAAAAGCCCGGCGTCCTTGTCGAAACCCAACAGCGCCACCGGCACGGCCTCGGCCCCGTCCAGCGTGAAGACGATCGGGTATTCCTGCGCCGCCAGCAGGAATTCGGGGATGGTGACCGGGACCGAGTTGGTCTGGGCGGCAAAAGAGAAATCGGTGATCGGCGCAACGGACCAATCGGCGTGGCGCGCCAGAGAGATCGGCGTCACCTGTTCGTAAAACAGAAGCTGCTTGGTCATGGCGCCTCGCGCTGCGGAGGGATCGGTCGGCGCAGGCTTGCGGAAGCGCAAAGGCTTGTCAATCCGCCCGCCGCGGGCGGTCGGCCGCCGGTCCCCCGGAATTCTCTTGCGTAAAGCCGCGAAAATGCCGCAGAGAATCCACGCACATCCACGATATTGACTGCCCCGCCATAATGCCGCTTCAAGAATCTGCCACTATATATCATCCTGCGCGACGAACGGGGGCAGCGATGGACCTGCTGGGAAATATCGGACCCGACCCCAACAGCTATTGGCAGGCCGTCATCACGGCGGCGGGCCTTGGCGTTTGGGACTATGACATCAAGACCGGCGAGAAGCACTATTCTCGCCGCTGGCACGAGATTCGCGGCCTGACGCCGGGCGGCCCGCTGCCCGAAACCGACGAGGCCTGGTACGAGGTCGTGCATCCCGACGATCTGGAGGTCGCGCGCCATTACACCACGCTGATCAACGAGGGTCGCGCCGACACGGTCTCTTTCGAATACCGCGAGAAGAAGCCCGACGGCGAATGGGTCTGGATCATGTGCCGCGGCCGCGCCATCGCGCATGAGGATGGTCGCGCGATCCGCTTCGTCGGCGTCGATACCGACATCACCGCGATGAAGCAGACCGAGGACGAGCGCGCGCTGTATTCCAAGCAGCTGGAAATCGCGCTGACCGTGGGCAAGATCGGCATCTGGCAGTTCAATGCCGAGACGAACTCGGTCACCTGGGACCGGCGGCTGCGGCAGATTTACGGGATTCCCTTCGATCTCAACCCCTTGCCGCGCGACATCTGGGAAAACGCGATCCATCCCGACGACCTGGAGATGGTGCAGGAGCGCACGGCCTGGGGGCAAAGCCAGCGCGAGGATTACGATCTGGATTACCGCATCATCCGCCGCGACGGGGCGGTGCGGCACATCCGCAGCCGGGTGTCGCTGGTCGAGGATGGGCCTGCGGGGCCGTCCTTCATGGGCATCAACTGGGACATGACCGACGACGTTCAGCGCTCGGCCCAGCTGGAAGAGGCCAAGCGCGAGGCGGAGGAGCGGCTGTATCAGCTGTCGCTGGCGCATAAGGAGCTGGAATACCTGTCGAACCACGATCCGCTGACCGGGCTGCACAACCGGCGCAGCTTGCGCAGCTACCTCTCCGACCTGTGTCCCGATGGCCGTGCGCCGCGCGGGACGGGCTTCCTGCTCTTCGACGTCGACCGTTTCAAACGGGTGAACGACCGTTTCGGCCATGCGATGGGCGACGAGATGATCGAATGCGTCGCCAAGGCCCTGCAGGAAAAACTGCCCGAGGCCGGGATCATCGCGCGCACCGGGGGGGATGAATTCCTGGCCGTGGTGATCGAGGGCGATGCGAACCGGCTGGTCGATCTCGGCCTGGCCGCGATCGAACATGCCCGGCAGCAAACCCGCAGCCAGGGCGAAGAGATGACGGTCAGCGTCGGCATCGCCATGGCCGACGACGTTGCCAGCATCTCGGATGTGCTGACCTGGGCCGACCGGGCGATGTACAAGGCCAAGCTGATGGGCGGGGCGGTGGCTGCGGTGGCGTGACACCTTGACCGGCAGGCCGCGCGGCCCTATCCCAGCCCGGACGGGTCGCCCGTCGGGGGTTTTCGCTTTGCGCCTTGCCGTGTCCTTACGGGCCTGCCTCGTGCTGCTGCTGCTGTTTGCGGCGCAGTTCCAGGTCGGCTTGATGCCGGCAGAGGCCGGCGGACGGGCGGTCATGGTCATCTGCTCGGGCGACGGGCCCTTGATGATGGTCGTCGATCCGACGACGGGCAAGTTGCGCCCCGCCCCTCCGGCGACGAAGTCTTCGGGTTGCGATTGGGCTGGGGGCGCGCTGGCGGTGGAGCCTGCAGCCACCGCGGTGCTTTTCGTGGCGCCGGTCGTGGGCGTCGCGCCGCAGACCGCGGCCGACGTGTGGCGTCCGGCGCATGACCCGCGCGGCATCTGGGCGCGGGGGCCTCCCCGGTCGATGTGAGCCTTTCCTTCACATCAACCTGACGAGGACAACATGATCTCCTTCGACGCGGGCGCCCAAGCCCCCGCGGCCCCTGGCCGCGTGCAGCCGCTTTATTTCGCCGCCTGGCGCTGGCACTTCTATGCCGGGCTTTACGTCATCCCCTTCCTTCTGATGCTGGCCTCTTCCGGCCTGGTCATCTTGTGGTTCACCACCATCGCCCCGGAATACGGCGACCGGATTCCCGTGGCGCCGGGCGTTGCGCTGCCGCTCGCCGCCCAAGAGGCCGCGGTGCTGGCCGCCCATCCCGGCGAGATCGACAAGTATATCGCACCTTACGACGATCGGACCCCGGCGATCTTCCGCGTGCAGGACAACGAAGGCGCGACGATGGTCGCGCTGAACCCGGTCACCGGCGCCGTGCTGCGGATGCGGCCCGAGCTTGGCACCTGGAACGCCTGGGCCACGAACCTGCATGGCAAGCTTCTGACCGGCAAGGATGGCGGCTGGGCGGATTACATGATCGAGACGGCGGCGAGCCTCGGCCTCTTGCTCGTGGTCACCGGCTTCTGGATGGCCTGGCCGCGTGGAAAAGAGGGCTTTTCCGCCATGTTCGTGCCGGATCTTCGGGCGAAGGGCCGGGCCTTCTGGAAATCGACGCACCGGGTGGCGGGGTCGTGGATCGGGCTGATCCTGCTGACCTTCCTGATCTCGGGACTGGCCTGGGCGGGGGTCTGGGGCGGCAAGTTCGTGCAGGCCTGGAACACCTTCCCGGCCGAGAAATTCGGCGCGCCGCTGTCGGACAAGACCCACGCCAGCCTGAACGCCACCCAGGCGAAAGAGGTGCCCTGGACGCTGGAGCTGACGCCCCTGCCGATGTCGGGCTCGACCGTGGGGGTGCAGGTTCTGCCCGAAGGCACGCCGGTCGTGCTGGAGACGGTGGTGGCCTTGGCGCGGGCCATCGGCTTCGACGGCCGGATGCAGGTGACCGCGCCGGCCGACGACACCGGCGTCTGGACGATCAGCCGCGATTCGATGAGCTATGACAGCCCCGACCCGACCAGCGACCGGACGGTGCATGTCGACCAATACACCGGCAAGGTTCTGGCCGATGTGCGCTTTGCCGATTATCCGGCGGGGGGCAAGGCCATGGCGGTCGGGATCGCGCTGCACGAGGGGCAACTTGGACTCTGGGACATCGCCTTCAACTTCGCCTTCTGCCTTCTGGTGATCTTCCTCTGCCTCGGCAGCGTCGTCATGTGGTGGCTGCGGCGGCCCGCGCGGGCGCTGCGGCTGGCCGCGCCGCCGGTGCCCGCCGACCTGCCCTTCAGCCGCGGCGCGCTGTTGGTCGTGCTGGCCATGTCGCTGGCCTTCCCGGTCCTGGGCATCACTTTGGTCGCGATCATGGCGCTGGATCAGCTGGTCTTGCGCGCCGTGCCGCCTTTGAAACGGCTGGTCTCCTGAACCCGCGAATCACCCCTGCCGCCGTCCTTCCCTTGGGCGGCGGCGGATTGCTGCGCCGCAGCATCTCCAAGACCCAACCCCGCGCCCCACATGGCTTTTCCCCAATTGCCGCACCCCGCCTAGAGACCCGTTTGCATATAGTATTACTTTTGCTAGGGTGAAACGACGGTGCGGGAGACGCCGCAAACTTTGGGAGGAAGCATGAATATCTTGAAGAAACTCGCGCTCGGCGCGGGCATGGCTGCCTTGTTGGCCACGACGGCGATGGCCGATGGGATGGTGGTGGGCTTCAGCCAGATCGGCTCGGAATCCGGCTGGCGGGCGGCGGAAACCTCGGTCACCAAGCAAGAGGCCGAAAAGCGCGGCATCGACCTGAAATTCGCCGATGCGCAGCAAAAGCAGGAAAACCAGATCAAGGCGATCCGCGGGTTCATCGCGCAAGGCGTCGATGCGATCCTGGTCGCCCCGGTCGTGGCCACCGGCTGGGATGAAGTCCTGGGCGAGGCCAAGGACGCCAAGATCCCCGTCATCCTTCTGGACCGCGGCATCGACGGCTCGCCCGATCTTTACCTGACCTCGGTCGCCTCGGACCAGGTGCATGAAGGCGCCGTGGCCGCGGGCTGGCTGGTGCAGGCCGTCGGCGACAAGCCCTGCAACGTGGTCGAGCTGGAAGGCACCGTGGGCTCTTCGCCCGCGATCAACCGCAAGAAGGGCTTCGACGACGAAATCGCCAAGCACGCCAACTTCAAGATCACCCGCAGCCAGACCGGCGACTTCACCCGCTCGAAGGGCAAGGAAGTCATGGAAGGCTTCATCAAGGCCGAAGACGGCGGCAAGTCGATCTGCGCGGTCTATGCGCATAGCGACGACATGATGGTCGGCGCGATCCAGGCGATGAAGGACGCAGGCCTGAAGCCGGGGACCGACATTCTGACGGTCTCGATCGACGCGGTGCCGGACCTTTTCACCGCGATGGCCGCCGGTGAGGCGAATGCGACCGTCGAGCTGACGCCGAACATGGCGGGCCCGGCCTTCGAAGCGCTGGCCGCCTTCAAGAAGGACGGCACGCTGCCCGCCAAGGCGATCATCACCGAATCGAAGCTCTATACCCAGAAGGACGACCCGGCTGGCGAGGCGTCGCGCCGGAAATCGCTGGGCTATTGATCTCCCTTCCGCCGGCGCCCTCCCCGGGGTCGGCGGATTAACCTTGCCTCGGGCTTCGGCCCGGGGCTTTCTTTTCTGGGGGGGATCAAGATGGAACCAGTGTTGCAGGGGCGGGGCCTGGGCAAGGTCTTTGGGGCGCATCAGGCGTTGCAGGGGGTGGAGATCGACCTTTTCCCCGGCGAGGTTCATGCGCTTTTGGGCGAGAACGGCGCGGGCAAATCGACGCTGATCAAGATATTGACCGGAGCCTATCAGCCGGATGCCGGGACAGTGGTGCTGGAGGGCGCCGAGGTCGCCTTTCGCGACCCGTTGCAGGCGCAGGCCGCGGGGATCGGGACAGTTTACCAAGAGGTCAACCTGGTGCCGAACCTGTCGGTGGCCGAGAATCTTTATCTGGGTCACCAGCCGGGGCGCTGGGGGTTTTTGAACAAGCGGGCGATGCATGACGGCGCGCGCGAGGTTCTGGCGACCTATGGGCTGGAGATCGACGTGCGGGCGGAATTGGGCTCGTTTTCGGTCGCGGTGCAGCAGATCGTGGCGATTGCGCGGGCGGTGAAGCTGTCGGGCAAGGTGCTGGTGCTGGACGAGCCGACCGCGAGCCTCGACCGGGCCGAGGTCGAGCGGCTGTTCGACGTGGTGCGCCGGTTGAAGGATCGCGGCTTGGCGGTGGTCTTCATCACCCATTTCCTGGACCAGGTCTTCGCGATTGCCGATAGGGTGACGGTGCTGAGGAACGGCAAACTCGTCTCTACACAGGCGATTTCGGGACTTTCCCGCACGGATGTGGTGCGGATGATGCTGGGCAAGGATGTGGTCTTCGCCCATGCGCCCGCGATGACCGAAGCGGCGGAGGCGGGGCCTGCCCTGGCGACGTTTGCAGGCGTGGGCAAGAAGGGCTCGGTCCAGCCCTTCGACCTGACCCTGCACCAGGGCGAGGTCGTGGGGGTCGCGGGGCTTTTGGGCTCGGGTCGGACAGAGATGGCGCGGCTGATGTTCGGGGTGGATTCCGCCGATACAGGGTCGATTTCGATGGGCCAGCCGTTGACCTTGCGCAGCCCGCGGCAGGCGGTGGCGGCGGGGATGGGGTTCTGCCCCGAAGATCGCAAGGTCGATGGCATCTTCGGCGAATTGTCGGTGCGGGAAAACATCGTCATCGCCCTGCAGGCCAAGCTCGGCTGGTTCAAGGCGCTGTCCCGCGACGAGCAAGACGACATCGCCGGGCGCTTTGCCGAGGCCTTGGACATCCGCGCGGCCAATCATGACATGCCGGTCAGGCTGCTTTCGGGCGGCAACCAGCAGAAGGTGATCCTCGCCCGCTGGCTGGCCATCGACCCCAAGCTGTTGATCCTGGACGAGCCGACCCGCGGCATCGACGTCGGCGCCCATGCCGAGATCGTGCGCACCATCAACAGCCTGCGCGAGGATGGGCTCGCGCTTCTGGTCATCAGTTCCGAGCTGGATGAGGTCGTCGCCTATTCCTCCCGCGTGGTCGTGATGCGCGACCGGGCGATGGTGGCAGAGCTGAAAGGGGCGGAGATCTCTCCGCAGGTCATCGTGCAGGCGATTGCCGCGCAGGAAGGGGCAGCGCCGTGAAATTGCGTGTGCAGAGACTGATTACGCCGCAAAGCATCGCCCTGGTGGCGGTCCTGGTGTTCAACTGGGTGCTGTTCCCGGGCTTCTTCTCGGTCGAGTGGAAGGACGGGCGGCTGTTTGGCTCGCTGATCGACGTGTTGAACCGGGGGGCGCCGGTGGCGATCCTGGCCATCGGCATGACGGCGGTGATCGCGACCAAGGGGGTGGACCTCTCGGTCGGGGCGGTGATGGCGATTGCGGGCGCTGTGGCGGCGACCTCGGTGGAGGGCGGGCTGTCGGTCTGGGCGGCGGTGCCCTTGGCGCTGGTCGCGGGGCTGGCTTGCGGGCTGTGGAACGGGGTGCTGGTGGCGGTGCTGGACATCCAGCCGATCATCGCGACCCTGGTCATCATGGTCGCAGGCCGCGGCATCGCGCAGCTGATTACTCAGGGCTTCATCGTCACCTTCACCGACCCGGCGCTGATCTATATCGGCACCGGCAGCTTTGCCGGTCTGCCGATGACGGTGCTGATCGCGGCGGCCCTGCTGATCGTCACGACCCTGCTGGTCCGGCGCACCGCGCTGGGCCTCTTGATCGAGGCGGTGGGCGTCAACCGCTCTGCCGCGCGCTTTGCGGGGATCTCGGCGCTGTCGCTGCTGCTGCTGGTCTATGTCTTCTCGGGCTTTTGCGCCGCCATCGCCGGGGTGATCGTCGCCGCCGACATCCATGGGGCGGACGCCAACAACGCGGGCCTCTGGCTGGAGCTGGATGCGATCCTGGCCGTGGTCATCGGGGGCACCTCCTTGCTCGGCGGCCGGTTTTCCATCCCCATGTCGGTGCTGGGAGCCCTCATCATCCAGGCGATGAATACCGGCATCCTGGTCAGCGGCTTCCCGCCCGAATTCAACCTGATCGTCAAGGCGGGGATCATCATCGCCATCCTGATCCTGCAATCCCCCGTCGCGTCGCGGCTGTTCAAGAGGGCCTGAGACATGAACCGTTCCCTGCGCCCCCTCGCCGCCACCGCGATCATCTTCCTGATCGCCTATGCGGCCGCGGCCTTTCAGTTCCACGGGCTGGTTTCGACCCGCGTGTTGGGCAACTTCCTGACCGACAACGCTTTTCTGGGAATCACCGCGGTGGGGATGACCTTCGTCATCCTCTCGGGCGGGATCGACCTTTCGGTGGGGGCGGTCATCGGATTCACCGGGGTTTTCGTCGCCGTCCTGATCTCTTGGGCGGGCATTCACCCGCTGGTGGCCTTCGTCCTGGCGCTGGCGGTCGCGGCGGCGTTCGGAGCCGCGATGGGCGCCGCGATCCATTGGCTGAAGGTGCCAAGCTTCATCGTCACGCTGGCGGGGATGTTCCTCGCCCGCGGGGCGGCCTCGGTCATCTCGGCCGATTCGATTCCGATCAACCACGAGGTCTATGACTGGGTCAGCCAAGCGTATTGGAAGATGCCCGGCGGCGGGCGGATCAGCCTGATCGGGGCGCTGATGGTTGCGATCTTCGTCCTGGGCGCGCTGATCGCCCATCGCACGCGGTTCGGGGCCAATGTCTATGCCTTGGGCGGCAATCCGGTCTCGGCCGAGCTGATGGGCGTGCCGGTCGCGCGCACGACGATCTTGATCTATATGCTGTCCTCCACCCTGGCGGGCCTCGCCGGGATCGTGTTTTCGCTTTACACGCAAGCCGGTTACAGCCTGTCCGCCGTGGGGGTCGAGCTGGATGCCATCGGCGCGGTGGTGATCGGCGGCACGCTTTTGACCGGCGGTTATGGCTTTGTTGCGGGCACGTTCATCGGGGTCATGCTGATGGGGCTCGTGCAAACCTACATCATCTTCGACGGGACACTCTCCAGCTGGTGGACAAAGATTGTCATCGGCGTGCTTCTCTTTATGTTCATCCTGCTGCAACGGCTGGTCTTCCGCGCCCAGGCCGCGCGCGCCTGAGGAGACGCAAGACGAATGGCCGAGCCCGGACAGTTGATCCGCTCCCTGTCGGGGAGGCCAGCGGCGCGGAACTTCCATTCCTTCGTCATCAACGAGATCGGCATGGGGGTCGCCAGCGGGGCTTTCCCGGTCGGCTCCACCCTGCCGGGCGATGCCGAGATGATGGACCGCTACGAGGTCAGCCGCACCGTGTTGCGCGAGGCGGTCAAGACGCTGGAGGCCAAGGGCCTGGTCGAGGCGCGGGCCAAGGTCGGCACCCGGGTTCTGCCGCGCAACCGCTGGAACCTGTTCGACCGGCAGGTGTTGTTCTGGATCTTTCACGCGACGCCCGAGCCGGGCTTTGCCGAAAGCCTGGCAGAGGTGCGCGCGGGGCTGGAGATGCAGGCGGCGGGCCTCGCCGCGGCCCGCAGGCAGGCCGAGCCGATGCGGATGATGCGCTATTGGCTGGCCCAGACCCAGATCGCCGCAGGGATGGTGGAAAATTACGGGCTGGCGGCCTTCGAAATCCACCGGCTGGTGGCCGAGGCGAGCCAGAACCCGGTCCTGCGCGCCTCGACCGGGTTGACGGAATTCGCGCTTGCCATGGCGCTGCGGGGCCAGCTGGCGGCCGGGGTGGGCGATTTCGCCGCGCAGAAATCCGGCCCCTACGAGGCGCTGATCGCTGCCATCGACCGCGGCGATATCGGCGGCGCCGAGGCCGGGATGGCCGATCTGCTTTTCATAGACCGCAGCTGGAGCCTTGGCCGCGGCGGCTGATATTTTCCTAAATTTGCAAGCACTTTCAGTTGACTGGCCTTTTCATGAAAGGTCGGCGGGCTGCCACATTTCGGCCACCCCCAGCCCGGACCGCGGGCCGATCTTCCCCCCTACAGCTATTGCGCGGGGGCAGATATGGCACTCACAGAAGCCACGACCATTGCGGGGTTCACCACGCGGGGCGATGCCATCACCTTGCGCCAGCTGGGGATGAATCTTGCCCAGGGGTATGAGCAATTCGGCACGTTGCCCTGGCAGAAGTTCGACGAGGTTCAGGCCAATGTTGGCGCAGGCTATGTGCGCTTTCCCGGCGGGACCGAGGCCGAGACGCTGTTCAGCTATGCCAATTTCAACGCCCAGACCGCCTGGGACCCGAACACCAAGCAGGTGATGCAGCTGACCACGCCGGACAGCTTCATGAACTATTGCGCTGCGACCGGCACCAAGGCGACGATCGTGCTGGCGACCAACCAGCTCTTGACCTCGGGCGCCTATGGCAGCCGCGATTTCGACAC